>JBAXTQ010000069.1:0-15531 GCA_037130115.1 Methylococcaceae bacterium | reverse complement strand
TGCCTTTCTCTATCCCTATAACCTCACCTTCGTAATAACCATCCCCAAAAGAGGACTCGAATATACTGGCTTGGTAATGCAAATCATCTTGGTAATGCTCATAAGCTTTTTGTTCGTCTTCCGGCAGCTTCATAATGCTAAACTTTTCTTCGGCTTCTTTTAAACCTTTGGCAGTGAAGTTTTCTTTAATTTCTTCATTTTTTAAGAAGTAAATCCATTCATCCAGCGTGTCTTTGGCGATGTCGTTAAAGCGGTTTATTTTGATCAGGTAATATTCAGGGTAAAGAGATTCCACGCTGTCTTTTTTAAAAAGTTGCTTTTGTTTGGCGTTGAGTTCCAGAAGATCATTATTATGTAAACCAACAAAGCGGGTAGTGCCTTTGTAGATATAATCAGTGCCACTGCCCAGATCAAAATAGAGGATGTTGATTGAAATAACTTTGGTGATGCCTGAGTAGGCCTTACTTTCTTCCAGGTGCTCTATGGCTGTTTTTGAAACCCCATAAAATATGCGCTGCAAATAGTCATATTCCCGATCATACTGTATTTCGATGATGATTATTTCTTGTTTGCTATTACGTACTTTTAGATCAACACGATTAAATTTGTCGATTTTATAGTCTTTATTGCTTTCACTTTCCAGTACATCGAGGATAGTGATGTCTTCTTTAAGTAGCTCACTTAAAAAGCCTTCGAGTATGCCAAAGTTGGCTTTACTGCGCAACAAGCGTTTTATAGCCCAGTCGAAGGTGATTAGCTTTCTTTTTTTAGTCATTTTTAAGCTCTGTTATTCGTACAAAATCAAAAAGCCAAACAGGAGGGCTAAGCTTTTTATACCGCGATTATAACACTGAAAAGATAAATTTATTAATAGGCTGGAGTGGAAAAGCGTTATTCACCTTTGGCTATGCTAAAAATCACAAATCAATCTGTTAAACAGCTTGGTAAACCAGTCTTGGAAGCTCCAGCTTCCCGAGACTGTCATCACGAGAAAATGTAGACAAAAATCCTGCAAGATATAATAACTGCTTCCATGCATGGGGACTCGAATGTGATAAAGATAAACAGGAAGTTGGAGCTTCGTGAGCCGGGTTACCAAGCTGGAGCTTTGGAACCAGCGAAATAATGAAAGACCTGATTCTGAAGTTGCTGAAGTTATGCCCCCGAGGTTGTTAACCCGGCAAAAATCGGGTTGTCATTTTTGTTTTAAAATATCGTTAACGACCCGTATAGCCGAATGTGATGCACCATTGGAATGGGTGTCCTCGGTAAAATCACCGGCAAAATAAATACGGCCTTGTGGCTGCCTTAATGAATCAGAAAGACTGTCAAAGCGCGATCTACCGACAGGCCAAGAGGCAATAGCGTGTGGGTGGTAACGATAAAAGGTCATTTGTTTGACCGATGGCCTGAAACCAGGCCACTGTTTTTCGAAAGCTTCAAGCAGCGTTTCTTGAACATCCTCTGGCCCACCACTAATCCGGCTATTGAAGCGTTCAGCATAAGAACCATTAACCAATAAATTTAGTACGGCATCTTTGTTGGTTTCAGACTTTCCTTCATAAATAACACCCAAAGGGCCGTCGGAAAGAATAGGCAGAACGCTGACGCCTTTCGTTTTCCAAAAATGGCTGGCCTTGTTGTCTACCAGCACATGAGCCGTGAAATAGGCACCGCCCGATTGTGTTTTTATCGCCTCTTTTCTGTCTTGAGAAAGTGGTGGACTAAACTGAATATCGTTCAACCTGAACAAGGGTACTGTCGTGATGACGTATTTTGCACGGTAAATTTGTTGTTGAAAAGTTCCCATGTCGGTAGTGGTTACTTCCACACCTGTGTCAGTCGATTTAATATGGGTAACGAGTTTGTTAAGACGTATTTTGTCAGCACCGATAAATTTGGCTATGGCTTGTGCGGCACGTTGATTACCGCCAATCACATGGTAAGGGGATTGGCCTTCCCCTGAAAGAAAATACCATTCTGCAATGCCATCCAAGGCGCTGATTTTAGTCCATGACGTGGCATACTCCGGCTCGGTTTGGATACGCACAAATTCTTGAGTCTTGGGTGAGAGCCCGCTGGTTTCATGTATCCAGTCAGCAAACGATATTTCTATTAGCGGTGACAAGTTATTTGCCAATGGGTGGCTGTCCAGCTGCTTGTAAAGCCCGACCATTTTTTGATCCCATTTTTTGTAGGCTTCCATTTCATCAGCACCAAGCACGGACTGGAGAAATTCCGGATTGGTTTTATGCGTGAAGGGATAAAGTTTGCCTTGATAGTAAAAACTTGAAAAACTGGTATAGAAAGTTTCCAGCGGAATTTTAAGTTCGCGCATAAGATCAACAGCCGGATTGCTTTCCCAAAATTCTTCCAGACCAATCTCTGCGTGAGCGTTATCAGCATAAGAAGCGGTGCGTATGCGGCCTCCGATATGAGGACTCATTTCCAATATAACGGCTGTTTTACCTGCCTTTTTTAAGTAATAGGCTGAACTTAAACCCGATAAACCAGCGCCTACAATCAAAACGTCGGCGATGTTTTTATCGGCATATACTCCGCCAGATCGCCAGCTTAGCAAGAGAATAAAAAGTGAGCGTAATAAAAAACGGGGCAGACTTTTGAGAAAAAAGATTGTCATTCGAATCACCATTGAGTTAACTTTAAAAGTTTGGCTACCAAGACGGGATAGTAAATAACAAAATGATTTGCCAGTGCTAAAAAGCCCGTCATACTGGCATGAATGCCAGTATCCAGGCACACGGATGTGAAGCTTTGGTTTGGCTCAAGCCTAAATCATGCCTCACCGTTATCGGCACAAACCATCCCTGGCTCTGGATTCCGGCATCCATGCCGGAATGACGGTATTGTCCCGTCTTAACCCGACATCTTAAAGATTTAATTCACCACGAAGACACGAAGAACACGAAGATTTTTCTTTGGTTTTTCTTCGTGAACTTCGTGTCTTCGTGGTGAAAGTTGATGTCTATGGCTTATATCCCCTCACCCCAACCCTCTCCCGGCGGGAGAGGGAGCAAGATGCCCAAGTTATTTTATGCCCATTCCTAAGACAGCTTTTTATATTTAAGCCGATGGGGGTTATCCGCATCACTGCCTAAACGGCGATGGCGATCGGCTTCATAATCTTCGTAGTTGCCTTCAAACCAAACCACTTGGCTGTCGCCTTCAAAGGCCAGTATGTGCGTGGCGATTCTATCCAGAAACCAGCGATCATGCGAAATAACCACGGCGCAACCGGGAAAAGCCAGCAGGGCTTCTTCCAAGGCACGCAGGGTTTCCACATCCAAGTCGTTGGTTGGTTCATCCAGCAACAGGACATTGCCACCGGTTTTTAGCAGTTTGGCTAAATGGACACGGTTACGTTCGCCACCGGAAAGATCACCGATACGTTTGCCTTGGTCTGCGCCTTTAAAGTTAAAACGTCCGACATAAGATCGTGAAGGCGTTTCATATTTACCGACGGTAATAATATCCAAGCCATCAGAAATTTCTTCAAAGACGGTTTTCTTTGCATCAAGGTCATCACGCAACTGATCCACGTAAGCCAGTTCAACCGTTTGCCCCAGTGTCAAGGTGCCCGAATCCGGTTGTTCAAGTCCAGCCATCATGCGGAACAGCGTGGTTTTACCGGCACCGTTAGGGCCGATAATACCGACGATGCCGCCAGGTGGCAGTTTAAAGCTCAAGTCATTAACCAATAACTTGTCACCAAACGCTTTGCTGATGTTGTTCGCTTCAATGACCACGTCGCCTAAACGAGGGCCGGGTGGAATATAAATTTCATGGGTTTCGTTACGTTTTTGCACATCCGATGACGATAACTCATCAAAGCGTGCCAGTCGTGCCTTACTTTTGGCATGGCGACCTTTTTGGTTGGAGCGTACCCATTCCAATTCTTCTTTCATGGCTTTTTGGCGGGAAGATTCCTGTTTTTCTTCCTGCAACAGACGGTTGCTTTTTTGCTCTAACCAGCTTGAGTAATTGCCTTCCCACGGAATACCGGAGCCTCTGTCCAGTTCTAAAATCCAGCCAGCCACATTATCCAAAAAGTAACGGTCATGGGTTACAGCAACCACGGTTCCGGAATAATCGTGCAGGAAGCGTTCCAGCCAGGCGACTGATTCGGCATCAAGATGGTTGGTGGGTTCGTCCAATAACAACATGTCGGGATTGGATAATAACAACCTGCATAAAGCGACACGGCGTTTTTCACCGCCTGATAAAAGGGTGACATCCGCATCCCAATCAGGCAAGCGTAAGGCATCGGCAGCGACTTCAAGTTTACGCTCCAGATTGTGGCCGTCACAGGCATTGATAATGTCTTCCAAGCGTGCTTGATCAGCGGCCAGCTTATCAAAATCAGCCTCCGGGTCGGCGTAAGCGGCATAAACGGCGTCAAGTTGTGCCAGTGCATTCTTGATTTCTACGACGGCCTCTTCAACATTACCCCGCACGGTTTTAGCGGGGTCAAGTTGGGGTTCTTGCGGCAGATAACCGATGTTAATCCCTTTTTGCGGAATCGCTTCGCCTTCGATTTCCTTATCGATGCCCGCCATAATTCTAAGGAGCGTTGATTTACCGGAGCCGTTTAAACCCAGTACGCCAATTTTTGCACCAGGAAAAAAAGACAGCGAAATGTCTTTAAGGATGTATTTTTTGGGTGGGACAATTTTGCCAACCCGATTCATTGAATAGATGTATTGCGCCATAGTCTTTAGTCAATCAGTTTAAGGTGGGTAGAGATTACCAGAAATAGGCGGTTTAGGTCACGCGATGTTGCTTATTATTCCCTGATTAATTAAGTTAAGGAACGTGCATGAAATAACTTGACCATTTATACCCCCTCACCCCAGCCCTCTCCCGGTGGGAGAGGGAGCAAGATGCCGGCGTTATTTCATGCACACTCCTAAGTGCAAGTTGTTTAAAAAACGGGAGTGCAATCGTTTCAGCTATTGCCTGTAAAAACAGCTAAAGCGGTTTTAATCTCGTTGTCTGCTTAACTTAACGGCATTGGAGGGTGAACCCTTTTATCAGACAGCCTTCTAGGCAATCAAGGGTTTAGCGGTTATTATATGGCCTTACGCATATCAATTTTTTCAGCCATTTATTGACCTGATCGGCGTAATCTTTATTGGTTTATTTGCTTTCCCGGTCTTTATAGTCGTCTGGTTTGGCGGCTTTGGCGAGGCAGTCGGGTATTAATAGTTAACCAATCATTTTATATAATTTTAATAATAACAGGAGACACTCATGGCAATATCACTTAGTAAAGGCGGTAACGTTAATCTTAGCAAAGAAGCGCCGGGATTAAATAAAATCGTGGTGGGGTTGGGTTGGGATGCACGTGCTACTGATGGCGCGGCATTTGACCTGGATGCCAGTGCGTTTTTGGTAAAGCTGGATGGCAAGGTTAGATCCGATAGCGATTTTTGTTTTTATAATAATAAAGTGGTTGGCGACGGTGCGGTTCAGCACACCGGTGATAACACAACGGGCGCTGGCGATGGCGACGATGAAACCGTTAAGGTTGAATTGTCCAAAATACCCGCTGACTTGGACAAGGTTGTTTTCGCTGTGACTATTCATGAAGCTGACACCCGTAAACAAAATTTTGGTCAGGTAAATCATGCGTATATTCGCGTGGTTAATGAAGACGGCGGCCAAGAAATCGCCCGTTATGATTTAAGCGAAGATGCTTCAATTGAAACAGCGATGATCTTTGGGGAAATATACCGGGTAGGCGCAGACTGGAAATTTAAAGCGGTTGGACAAGGTTTTGCTGGCGGTCTTGGACCTTTGGCATCCTCTTTTGGTGTTAGTGTTTAAACCAGCTTATCCTTTTCACCCCCCTCAATGTTTCCGGGCTATTATGCCCTAAACCCTGCCGGCGCTCTTTGAGCAAATCAAGCTGTTTTTGGCGGATTTGTCCGGCAGGTGAGGGCGCTTTTCAACTTAATTTAAGAGTATTCATATTTATGGCTATTAATTTACAAAAAGGACAAAAAATCTCGTTATCCAAAGAATCGGGTGGCGCGTTAAGCAAAGTTGTTATGGGCTTGGGTTGGGATGCTAAAAAAGCCGGCGTAGGCTTATTGAAAGGCATGTTTGGCGGTGGCAGCAGCAGTTCAATTGATTTGGATGCCTCTTGTGTATTATTCAACGAACAGAATGTAGTGGTTGATACCGTTTATTTTGGACAATTAAAAAGTCGCGATGGCAGTATTGTGCATACCGGCGATAATCGCACCGGTGATGGTGACGGTGACGATGAACAAATTGTGGTTGATTTGGACAAGATTCCCGAGTCGGTTAAATCCCTGGTGTTTACGGTCAGTTCTTATACCGGGCAAACGTTTGATACCGTTGAAAATGCGTATTGCCGCATCGTTGATAACAGCAATAAAAATGAAATTGCCCGTTATACCTTAAGTGCGCAAGGTTCGCATACGGCACAAATTATGACCAAGCTCTATCGCCATAACGGTGAATGGAAAATGCACGCGATTGGTGAAAATGGAACCGGTCGAACTATAGCCGATATGTTGCCGCAAATTGTTGTTCATTTGTAATGAGAATTTGGTTTAATCAAACATTTTCAACCATTAGTGCCGTTTTTAGGGATCTTCGTCAGTCAGTTCCGACTGGCGAAGTTACTTTGGTTTGTACGCACTCGCTCGCAACGGCATCGGCTTTTTTGGCCGCTGACGAAGGTTATCTTGAACCCGCCGGATTAACCGGGCAAGCCTATCTTGAATGGTGTGTTGAGTTTTGTCATCAGCATAACATTAGCTTGTTTTGGCCCGGCAAAGAAGCCGCACTGATCAGCAAACATCATGTATTATTTCAGGCGATTGGCGTTCAAGTGCTGTCTGTTGCCGATTATGACACACTCACTTTGCTGCATAACAAAGCCGCTTTTTACGCCGACTTAAGTCCGGATGTCGCTCAAATCATGGATTTTATCGCTGTCAATAACCCTGATGAGTTTGACCGTGCGGTGACAAGCTTATCGGAAAAACATGAAAGCCTGTGTGTTAAACCTGCGGTGTCCGTATTTGGTCTGGGCTTTCGGGTTTTAGACACCAAGCGCGATAGCATTACCCAATTACTCAAGGGTGTTGAATACCAAATTCCGTTGCAAGAGTTGCGACACGGTATGGCTAACACGCCGCAATTTGATACGCTGTTGGTTATGGAGCATTTGGGCGGTCATGAGTGGAGTGTCGATTGTGCCGGACGACACGGTGAATTACTGTGTGCCGTACAACGGAAAAAACCGTTGTTGGCAGGAATGGGACAAACTATCGATAATCATGCCGAAATACAAGGCATGGTCACCCGCTTAACCAAACGTTACCGACTTAACGGATTATTTAACATCCAGTTTAAAGATGGCGTGAATGGCCCTCGTTTACTGGAAATAAATCCGCGTCCTTCCGGCGGTTTTGGTATGGCCTGTTTATCAGGTGCGCATTTGGCCTGTATCGCCTTGCAGAGTATTAAAGGCAAAACCATCAGGCAACCGGTTATTCAGTACGGGCTTAAGGTGACCGAGATTAATACGCCGGTGGTGTTGCAGGATTTGTAATAACCAAACGGTTACAAAAAGGAAAGTAAAGAATGGCTAAAATTGAAGGCATCAGAGTACAAAATTTTCGCGGCTTAAAAGATGTTATGCTTGGCAGGCTAAGTGATGACTCTGAATCAGAACCGCTTACGCCGATGACGGTGGTTATCGGTAAAAATGGCGTAGGTAAAAGTACCTTGTTTGATGTCTTCGGCTTTCTGGCGGATGCACTTAAATTTGGCGTAGAGGAAGCCTGTGATTTACGCGGCCGTGGCGGCTTTGAAAAAATACGCTCTCAAGGACAGATGGGGGCGATGAGTTTCGAGATTTTTTATAGAGAAGACGAGAATGCCCGCCCTATAACCTATTCAATATCTATCAATACCGATGTTTCTGGACGACCTTTTGTGGTGGGGGAAACTCTTTTGCAATATCCGAAAAAACAGTTGCACGGACAAGCCACTGCTTTCTTGACACTAATTAATGGAGAAGGCTTTACGTGGAAAGAAGATTGCAAGGAAAGTGAGGAAGAAAAAGAGGGCGTTGACTTTCTAAATGTATTTCAAGAAACAGCGAATGTTCAGCAATTTTTAAAAGCAATGGCACTGGAACCAGGAGCCGAAGCAGTGGAGCTTGCCGACAATAGAAAACTTGGCATTGCTACGCTAGGCGCATTGAAGCAACACCCAAGAATATCTGCCTTTCGCGAATTTATAGAAGGCTGGTATCTTAGCTACTTCACACCCGATGCGGCACGAAGCCTTCCGCAAGCAGGCGCACAACAACATCTGAACAGCACAGGCGACAACCTTGCCAATGTGGTACAGTTTATGGAGCGTGAACATGGAGACAGCTTTCAAAGCATTTTGAACCGTATCGCAGAAAAAATTCCGGGCATTGACAAAATTGACACCTATCGCGACCCTGTCACCAATAATTTATATTTACGATTCAATGACAAGGGCTTCCAAGCTCCGTTTTATGCCCCGCAAATGTCCGACGGCACCTTAAAAGTTTTTGCTTATTTGCTGTTGTTGGAAGATCTATCGCCACCGCCTTTTATCTGTATTGAAGAGCCGGAAAACGGCTTGTATCACAAATTACTGGAAACCTTGGCGGCTGAATTTCGCGCTCATGCAACGGGTCGAAAAGGTGGTACTCAACTTTTTATCACCACGCACCAGCCTTATTTTGTCGATGCGTTAGATCCGGATGAAGTCTGGGTGTTGGAAAAAGGTGAAGACGGCTTTGCAACAGTGACTCGCGCCAGTGCAATTCCCTACATTCAAAACATGGTCAACGAAGGGTTGCCATTAGGCGGACTTTGGTACAGCGATTATTTAGACGTACGGTAAATCTATGCACTTTGAGATTCTTGTCGAAGGGCAAACTGAAGTTACTGCGCTGTCTATTTTAATGAGTAAAATTATTGGTGAATATAAAAGTCCTCATACCTGGAAAATACATAAGCACCAAGGTATCGGTAAAATCCCTGACAATCCGTCTGAAAGACCCAACATAAAAGACAAATCGTTATTGCATAATTTGACCGCTAAATTAAGAGCCTACGGTGCGGAGCAAGATCCCAATTTGGTTGTTGTTGTTTTAGTTGATCTGGATGATAGAGTCGACTGTGTTGCGTTTAAAAATGAACTTCTTGGCCTCTTAAGTTATTGCAACAAAAAGCCGAGTTCCTTTTTTCGTATTGCTATTGAAGAGCTGGAGGCTTGGTATTTGGGTGATTCGACAGCATTAAAGCAGGCTTATCCCGATATTAAGCAAGACATTCTCGATAACTATGTTCAAGACTCACAAACAGGCACATGGGAAATATTGGCTGAGGCGGTTTATCCAGGTGGTTTGAATGCGTTGCACGCAAAAGGTAAGCGGTCTAGCTTGGTGCTCCAAGAAAAAGCCAACTGGACAAAAAACATCTGCCCGCATTTGAATGTTGAGAAAAACCAATCACCCAGCTTTCTCTGTTTTCGGGATGGTTTAAGACGAATGGCGATATAAAACCGGATTTGATGATAACCACACAACAGATTTACCTCAACCCATTCAAACAATGCCCTTCAATAAAATAAATTTTTTAGTTATTAAATACATCAAACCCATCGAAATGATCGGTGTGCTCATGCGGATTTTCAGTTTCTCGTTGGTGAGTTGGTTGGGTGCAGAAAGTCCGTTCTTTTTTGTCTGGGCTTTTAATACCACCGATGCGGTAATCCTTTCCTGGTGCTCCATTCTTAAAAAAGATAAAGCATATACCTTACTGAACGTCTTTTGGATTTTGGTGGGCGTCGTTGGCATGCTGAGAGCCAGTGCTTTTTCATTGATGGACTTTAAAATTTCCGTGCTGCATGTCTTGGTGCAAATCGCCACTTTTTTCAATTAATAATCCACCCAATAGCACTACACAGAACAACTATGCAAAAAACAGTCACTATCAAATTAGACACCGGTACACTTCAGCTCGATGTAGAACCCGGACACATTCCACTGAAACGCTTGCTGGGGTTTGCGGCACGAGTCAGCAGTAAACGTAAATTTTTGCTGGTCAGCAAAGTGCTGGGAAAACATTATCCGGTTTCACCCAAACTCATGAGCTGGTCTTATCGCGCTTTGGCAAGAGCGGTGTTAAAAAAGGGGGTAGGGGAGTCATCCTTGTGGATAGGTATGGCGGAAACCGCCACCGGTTTGGGTTATGGGGTATTTGAAGCGGCTTGCCATGCGGGCGTGCAACAGGCTTTGTTTATGCAAACAACCCGTTATCACCTGGATGAAATAGACCGGCTTGAGTTTGAAGAAGCGCATAGTCATGCTACTGACTTTTTTCTGTATTATCCTATGTACGCGGATTACCGAAAGCAATTTGTAAATGCAGAAACCCTGGTATTGATTGATGATGAAATCAGCACGGGCAAAACCTTTTTGCGCCTGATTAAAGCCTATCAAGCGGTTAACCCAGCGATGCGTAAGGTGTTTATCGTCAGTCTGGTTAATTTCGCGCATCCTGATGACCGTGCCGCTTTGGAATTACAAGCTGGGGTTGCGGTGGAATGGATCTGTTTCAGGCAGGGTTTGTTGCATTTTGAAGATAGTCAAAATGCTGCTATTGATAATATTACTGTTAATGTGTCAGGTAATGGCTCCTGTAAAAAACATTTATTGGCTTGGCCGGGGCGACTGGGAATGGCAGCGCCGATTGGTTTGGATGCTGATATTGTTGAGCAATTAGTCCAAAGCGGTTTTAACTGCGAGTCTAATGATAGTCGACCCATTTTGGTATTAGGCACCGGTGAATGCAACGCCCCGGCTTATTTGCTGGGACGGGCGCTGGAAGCTAACGGTTTTAAGGTAAAAGTGCAAAGTACCACACGTTCACCGATTCATCTGGGCAACGATATTGGGTTGGTGTGTCAATTTGAAGACAACTATGAAGATGCCATTCCCAATTTTATTTACAATTTAAATCCGGATGATTATCGCGACATTATTTTGTGTCATGAAACGCCGCTTAATCAAGCATTAACCGACCGACTGCACGCATGGCAAGCCATTAGTGCACGATTTGAACTTAAACAACCATATTCAAACCATGCAAAGCTACATTTTTTTAGACCTTGATGACACCCTGTTCCAGACCTTGAGAAAATGTGCCTTGGGTGCAGATGATCCCAAGTTGCAGGTTCGGGCTTGTTTGCCTGATGGCACACCCAATTCTTACGCGACCCACAAACAGCAATGGTTGTGGCATTGGCTGACCTTAGGTTTTAAAATTGTGCCGGTTACCGGACGGGACGGCCATGCTTTTGATCGGGTTATGTTGCCTTTTCAGGAAGAAGTGGTCTTGAATCATGGTGCCGTTATTTTGGATAAAGACCGTGCTATTGATCGCGTGTGGATGGACGGCATGATGCAAGCCTTACCGGCATATCATGATAAATTGCTGGACGTGTGGGCTGAAATTGAGGGCTATTGCCAGCGCTTTAGCGGTTTTAAAGCCCACTTGGTTAATGATTTTGATGTGACGTGGTATGGTGTCATCAAGCATGTGGACGGGACTGAAACGATATTAAAAACAGTGCTGGACAGCATTATTAAAACGCATCCGCATATTCTGGATGGCAGTTTGTATTGGCATTTAAATGGCAATAATCTGGCGGTATTGCCCAAGATTATCAACAAGGAAAGTGCCGTCCGTTATTTGATTAATGGCTACAAACAGCAACATCCGGAATTAGTGACTTTTGGGGCGGGCGACAGTAACACCGACGCGCCTTTTATGGGGCTGTGTGATTACGCGTTAATTCCAAAAAATACACAGTTGTATCAATCGCTGGCTTTTGCTTAATGAAAAACAGGCACCCTTTTACCGGCAGTTACACGCCTGACGATGTGCAGTTTTTGTTAAAACCGATGACGCTGGCTGATACGCCGGTACATCTTAAAGAAGCGCTGATTCAATCCGGTCAAAAACATTATTCCCAAATGCTGACCCACGAATCCTTGCCGCCGCCTGACTATTTGCCCTTGTTTTATCGGGCCATGACCTTAAATCAGGATCGTATGGCCGAGCATTTGCTGTTATTGGCAGAGGGTATTATCGCGACACGTGCGCAAGGCATTACCTTGGTTTCGTTGGCTCGCGCAGGAACGCCGGTGGGGGTGTTGCTCAAGCATGTTTTAAAACGTCATTTTAATGTCGACGTTGAACATTTCTCTATTTCCATTCTTAGAGATGTCGGTATAGACCCCAATGCTTTGCGTTATATTTTACAAAAGCACACGCCGGAGTCATTGGTTTTTGTTGATGGCTGGACAGGAAAAGGCGTTATTGCACGGCAGTTGGCGACCAGTTTACAGGCTTTTGCAGTCAGTGACGGCATCGCTATTCCACCTGAGTTATATGTGTTAACCGATTTGTCGGGGTGGGCGACGGTTGCGGCGGCTTCGGAAGATTATTTAATGCCTTCCTGTATTTTAAATGCCACCATATCGGGTCTGGTGAGTCGATCCGTTTATGACCCACACACCGCCAGCCCTACTGATTTTCATGGCTGTGTTTATTACGGGCAGTTTGCCGAACACGATTTATCGGCTTATTTTATCGAGTCAATACTTGAGCGAGTGGCTGTTATAAGACCAACTTTTGACGGTCGATTTACCGATCATTCGGGTTATTGCCAACAATTACAGGCGACTTCGCTAGCGTTTTTAAACTGGGTTGCCGAACGTTACGGCATTAGCCATCACAATTATATTAAGCCCGGTATTGGTGAAGCAACGCGTGTGTTATTGCGTCGTGAAGCGCAGCTATTATTGTTACAGGATTTGGATTGTGAAGCGACCCGGCATTTACGCTGGTTAGCCGAGTCCAAGTCAATTCCGATAGCGGTTTATAAAGATTTACCGTATCGTGCAACCGCATTAATCAAAGAGGTTGAATTATGAGTCAGAAATTAAAGTCGTTTTCACCCTGGATGTTGGGGGCACCGCTTTATATGCCGGGAAATCGCCGCGACATTATGGAAATCGCCAATGGCGAAAAATATTCCATGTTACGCTCAATGATTTTTTGTACGGAGGATGCAATATCAAAGTCCGAGGTGGATAGTTGTGTGCGCCACATCGGCTTATGCTTGCAAGGCTTTAGAGAGTCTTCCACTCGCTTTAGATTTATTCGCGCCAGAAATCCGGAAATTTTGGCGCGTTTACTGGAGCTTCCCGATATTGAAAAAGTGGATGGCTTTGTGTTGCCAAAGTTTACCGAAGCCGTATTTCATGCGTATTTTGATCAATTGCAGGGCACGACTTTTAAGGTGATGCCCACACTTGAAACCAAAGAGGTTTTTGATATTAATGCCATGACGGCACTGCGTCAGGGTTTATTACAGGACGATATTGCAGGGCGCGTGTTGATGCTTAGAATTGGCGGCAATGACCTGATGAATCTTTTAGGTATTCGTCGACCCCGCTCTTTTACGCTTTATGAAACGCCGCTGGGTAATGTGATCTCACAATTGGTGACTGTTTTTAAGCCTTATGGCTTTTCACTGTCTGCCCCGGTGTTTGAATATCTGGATGATTCGATTACTCTACAAAAAGAAATGCAGCTGGATTTGGCGTATGGTTTGCTGGGTAAAACCGCCATCCATCCTGTGCAAGTACCCACCATTGAAGCGGCCTACGCAGTTGATATTGAAGATTACGAGATGGCGCTGAGTTTAATCGACACAGAAGCGCCAGCGGTTTTTAGAATGCACGATGCCATGTGTGAAGTGGCAACCCATCAAAATTGGGCAGCCGATATTATCAATCGACAACGCTGTTATGGCGTTAAAGATGCCTTGTTATTGAAAGAATACGCTGAGTTGTCTGTTTAACGATTTAAAAATGTTAAAATGACAGTAATTACTTAGCCGTTAAAAAATAGAACACAGATAAGACGGATTTGACTGATAGACACGGATAAGGGGCGTTTCTTAATCTTATGAAATCCGTATAATCAGTGTCATCCGTGTTCTATGGGCTTAGGAATGCGCATGAAATAACTTAGGCGTCTTGCTACCTCTCCCTCTGGGAGAGGGTTGGGGTGAGGGGATATAAATGGTTAAGTTATTTCATGCGCGATCCTTAGCCAATAGCTACTGAGTAGTTACCAATAATAACCGGTAAAATTTAAAACACCCATACCTAAAACCAGGAGAGCACACATGAGTTTCGATAGTTTTCTTAGCCAACTTAAGTCCAAAGCCAATGAATTAAAAACAGAGGCATTGAAATATAAAAACAAGGATTTTTTAAATGCAGCGATGGCGGGTTCAGCCCTGATTGCCATGGCTGATGGCAGCATCAGTTCTGAAGAAAAACAAAAAATGATCAAGTTTATCGAAAGCAATGATGCGCTGTCGATTTTTACCACCAGTGACGTTATTAAAGCGTTTCAGGATTTTGTTGGCCAACTGGAATTTGATAAAGACATCGGTGAAGCCAAAGCTTATCAAGCCATAGGTAAAATGAAATCCAACATCGAAGCCTCGCGCTTGCTGGTTCGGATGATTATTGCCATTGCTTCGTCTGATGGTCTTTTTGATAGCGATGAAAAAAAGATAGCCATCAAAATAGCCAAAGAATTAGGTATTAATCCGGCTGAATTTGAATTGTAAGTAGGTCATAGAAATACATAAAAAAATTTTGTAACAATTACCACTCATTTGCAGATTATAACGCACTTAATCTGTGAATGAGTGCAAGCCCCTCCGAGAATGTGTTGATTTTTAGTTGGAGCTGACCGCCAGCTTACGACCCCTATGCATAGTGCCTAACTATGAATAGTTTATAGATGGTTGCAAGCTACGAAGCTCTATTTCATTGGTCTACATGAAAATTTGGAGCCCATTATCTTTACATAGTTTCGCTGGCGTTCTGAAGTGAAAACCCCACCAGACCCAAGAAATTGTATGAATTCTTCTCACTGTCATTTAATCGTTGGCCAACTTCGCGATGAAGTGCAAAGAAATGGGGATATCCAAAAAACCGACACAAAAATGTACCGCTAAATCATCCCGATGATGGCTGATCAGGCACTGTAACTATGTAAAGAGTGCTACCAGCAATGTCAGATAGCGCAAGGGGTACAAGTCAAAATGAAACACTTCTATACATAGTTAGGCACTATGCATAGGGGTCGCTATGTAAAGCTTTACATAGCGACCCAATTGCGACATTGGGATATGGATTTAGGCTTCCCGATACCGGTCATTGGCAAAGTAAGTAAAACTATCAAATTGCTATTAAGGTCAGAGTAAATTTATAATTATCTCAGTTGATTTAAGTTTACTCTGACCCCAGTTATTCTCAGTTATTTGTTGATTTTTTTATGCTACTCACGAACCCCATCTTTGGGTATAATCACCCAAAATCAATGAGGATGATAT
>JBAXTQ010000068.1:0-15608 GCA_037130115.1 Methylococcaceae bacterium | reverse complement strand
AAGCCAAAAAGTGGGGATTAATATAGCGGGAAATGAGGCTAGTTCGACGGGCTAGACCAGTCCCTTGGTCACTTGCAAATCATCAAACAAGATAGCCTCAAGCGATTCAAATTTCTGTTTTTGATCCGCATGCGATAAAAAGAACGCCACACGAACACGACGGCCACCGCGAAGAACAAGGTGGTGAACTTAATGATTGGATTCATAGCGACCGACGAGGTGTCCTTGAAAGGGTCGCCTACGGTGTCGCCCACAATGGTGGCGGCGTGCAGGTCGGTGCCTTTTTCGTGCAGTTCGGTTTCGACAATTTTCTTGGCGTTGTCCCAAGCGCCGTATCTTAGCGTAATCATGGATGAGCCTTAAGGCTGGGGCAGTTGACCAGCGTCGTCATCAATTTTTACTGCATAAGCGCATAACACGACTTCAATGACGCTATTAGCAATATCTGGCGTCAATAACAATTCAAATTCTTTTTTGAGTTTATTAGAGATTTTGTAATTGTTGTCTATAATCGACCTAATTATTCTATCGATATCTTTATTGGGCCCCTCTATGAATTCCTTTATTCCACATCTGGCATTATTAAGGTTTCGTAAATAGCCTGCTTCATTTCTCATCTCTGAGTTAATGGTAAGCTCTAAAATATCAGCCAGGTACTCAACGTGTTTTGTGAAATCAGGATATCGCCAAGCAGAATTTGCGTCTTCGTAGGCATCAAAATCAATATTATAATGAACTCCATCAATCGCAATCTTGTCCTCGCCAAACTCATAATGGTCTCTATAGTGAAGCATAAATGGTTTAGAGAAAACATCCATTATTTGATCGTAAGTTTTACGGTTTTTGGGCGAACTCATAATTGCCGCAGAGACAGGTAAAATAAAGGGATCAGGTATGGCTCCATCTCTCCGTAACATATCATTAACAAGAAACCTTGATAGGCGTCCATTGCCGTCAGTCATGGGGTGGATATAGACAAATCCAAAAGACATTATGGCGGCTCTAACAACAGCGGATTGATATTTTGTTCTTTCGCTAAAAGCAGAGAGTCCCGCCAACATGGACTCAGTCGATCTCCAGTCCGGAGCAATATAATAAACTCGTGGCGTGTAATCTGACCCGGACTCACCAACAAAAATGGGTGATTTTCTTATTCCGTAATGAAGTGCTTGCGGACCAAGAATTTCTTTTTGTAATTCTGTTATGGCTTCATTATTAAGTGGATCAGAATAAAACCCGCAATAGCGCTCCATTGCTGCGGCAAAACGCTTTGCACGATCAATAAATTTATCTTCTCGCTCAATAGCAAAACTGGCCATGCTTTCTTTAATGGATAGCCAAACTGAGCTGCGCCTTAATAGATCTTCGCCAAACTCCATTTCTAACGCTTTAATTTCTTTTCCACAATCATAGGCTTCAGCTGCACGAACAGCACGGGTTCGAAAAACCGTTGGACAGTAATCCCTTGTTCCCGGGAGGTTATCTCGAACTCGCCAGCGGGAATTGTTACTGGGGCTATCTGAAGTAAAATAGGACTCGCTGTCAATCATATCAATATAATTACCCACCTTGACGGATGGGCATGCAAGCGACTTATCGGCAAACCATTCATATAAAAAACCGGCTCTTCTTGCATACTGCCCTGATGGTTCGCTATTAATCCAGTCTGCAAGTTCAGTTTCTTCAATGACTTTGAATAATCTATTTAAAAACTCAAGATGTATGCCTTCATGTTTTAATGCGAACGTTATATGCCATGACAGTGTATCCGATCTGTTTTTGCCCGCCTGATCACTAATCGATTTGAATTCAAATGACTGAACCGGACTAACATTGTATTTCTTTGAAAGCCATTGATAGCCAACTAGATTTTTCATATAAAATACATAAAAATTACAAAATAATATGTATTTTAGCGTTATTTCGTATATAGAATAGGTATTTTACGAAAAAACATATAAAACAAGTCATTCCTCAAGCGCAAAAAATAGGGGGTCAAGTCAATACCGTTAAGTTAAGCATACAACTGGAGTAAAACCGCTTTAGCTGTTGTGCAGGCAATAGCTAAAGCGATTGCACTCCAGTTTTTTAAACAACTTGCGCTTAACTTAACGACATTGCAGGTCAAGTCTTTAATTGTTATGTTTTCTGATTAGCAAGATGCTTCAGCCAGTGACATAGCCCCGTCATTCTGGCATGGATGCCGGAATCCAGTTACAGGGATGTGAAATTTTATCGGGTATTGCGCCTGAATCAAGGCACAATGGAATCGCTTTATTACCATGGCACTGGATACCCGCATCCATGCGGGCCAGGGCTAAGTGTCTTGCTAATCAGGTCATATTTTAATGGGTTACAGAAAGACCAGTCCCTTGGTCTCTTGCCAATCATCAAACAAGATAGCCTCAAGCGATTCAAATTGTTGTTTTGATCCGCATGCGATAGAAAGAACGCCACACGAATACGACGGCCACCGCGAAGAATAAGGCGGCCAGCGATAGGCGCAGCGTCATTAGGTGTTTCATGCTGAGAGCCAGTTCCACTGCCAACACGCCGAACAGGGTGGTGAACTTGATGATTGGATTCATAGCGACCGACGAGGTGTCCTTGAAAGGGTCGCCTACGGTGTCGCCCACAATGGTGGCGGCGTGCAGGTCGGTGCCTTTTTCGTGCAGTTCGGTTTCGACAATTTTCTTGGCGTTATCCCAAGCACCACCGGCGTTCGCCATAAAAATGGCTTGGTATAAACCAAAAATAGAGATTGAAACCAGGTAGCCGATGAAGAAGAACTCGTTTAAGAATGCAAAGGCGAGCGTTGTAAAGAACACCGTCATAAAGATGTTGAACATGCCTTTTTGTGCGTAATGGGTGCAAATTTCAACGACACGTTTGGAGTCGGCGACCGATGCTTGGGTCGCGTCGGCATCAAGCTTGATGTGTTTTTTGATAAATTCCACAGCCCGATAAGCACCCGTCGAAACGGCTTGCATTGAGGCACCCGTAAACCAGTAAATGATCGCGCCGCCAGCGATAAGTCCCAGCAAAAAGAGCGGGTTGAGCAGCGAGAAATTGTATCCGGCGGTTCGCAATAAGGCGTTGATTTGTTCAATGCTTAATTGACCCGACGAGCCTTCGCCCTTGGCGATTAGTAATATAATCGAGAAGATAAGCGTGGTCGCGCCGACGACAGCGGTGCCGATCAAAACCGGCTTGGCTGATGCCTTAAAGGTGTTGCCCGCGCCGTCATTTTCTTCTAGCAGGTCTTTAGCCTTTTCGAAGTTCGGTTCAAAGCCGAATTCCTTTTTTATTTCTGCCTTGATGTTAGGGAGTGACTCTATCATGGATAACTCGTAAACGGACTGGGCGTTGTCGGTGACCGGGCCGTAGGAATCGACGGCTATGGTTACAGGACCCATGCCAAGGAATCCGAAGGCGACCAGGCCAAAAGCGAATACGGCTTCGGAGGCCATGACCGTACTTAAGCCCATTCCGGAAACAAACCAGGCACTGCCCATCAGGCCGATGATGGCCAAGCCAATCCAGTAGGCAGAGAAGTTACCCGCGACCAGACCTGCCAGGATATTCAGCGAAGCACCGCCTTCACGTGATGCCGTGACGACATCTTGGACATGTATCGACTTGGTCGAGGTGAATACTTTTACGAGTTCCGGGATGATGGCACCGGCCAGTGTGCCGCAACTGATGATGGTCGAAAGTTGCCACCACAGGTTGGGGTTGCCGCCGAGTTCAGGAATCATGGCATACGAGATGGTATAGGTCATGATGATTGATAGCAGCGAAGTGAGCCACACCAAATTAGTGAGTGGTTGCTCAAAGTCAAACTGCAACGCTTTGCCCCACATTGCTTTCGAGATAAGCCCGTTCAGGCAATAGGAGCCGACCGACGTGGCAATCATGACAATACGCATGGCAAAAATCCAGATGAGCAGGTCAACCTGAATTTTCGGATCGGCAACGGCAAGCAAGATAAAGGTGATAAGTGCGACACCGGTGACGCCGTAGGTTTCAAAACCATCGGCGGTCGGGCCGACCGAATCGCCTGCGTTGTCGCCGGTACAATCGGCGATGACGCCAGGGTTACGTACATCGTCTTCCTCGATTTTGAAGAAGATTTTCATGAGGTCGGCACCGATGTCGGCAATTTTGGTAAAAATGCCGCCCGCCACACGCAGAGCCGCCGCGCTGAGAGATTCACCGATGGCGAAACCGATAAAGCACACGCCGGCCAGACGGCCCGGGATAAACAACAGAATGGAGAGCATGATGATCAGTTCGATTGCAATCAAGACCGTTCCAATGCTGATGCCGGCCTTGAGCGGGATCGCGCTGGTCGCATAAGGCAACCCTCGCAGGCTTGCAAACGCCGTACGTGAGTTGGCGAAGGTGTTGATGCGGATACCAAACCATGCGACGCTATAGCTGCCAGCAATGCCGATCAGGCTGAACACCAGGATAATCGCGAGGTTGATTATGGCTTCAGTGCCTTCGCCGATAGGCTTTAACCAGCCGAAATACACGCTGATGACAACGGCAATAAAGACCCACAGCAGCATGATGAACTTGCCTTGGGTATGCAGATAGGTTTTGCAGGTTTCATAGATTAGTTCCGAAATGTCGCGCATGGACTGGTGGACAGGCAAGCTCTTAAGTCCGTTGAAGGCCCACAAGCCAAACATCATGCCTAACAGGCAAATCACGAGACCGAGCATCAGTAGTGTCTGACCATTCATGCCCAGATAAATGCCTTGGCTTAAATCCGGAACTACGATATCAGCTTCGCCCGCCAACGCGATGCCGGGCGTAACCCACACCAGTGCAAAAATGGTAAAGGGAGTCAGTCGTTGTTGGGCAAAGCGCCACAATATACAAGTCAGTTTTTGCATTGAGAGCCTACGATTAAGATAATTTAATGGGGTATTTTGGGTTTGCCATTGGCTAATGGTCAACCCTTTCAATGATAAAAACTCTGCTACAGGTCTTGGCGGTAGTCGGCAAGGCGGCCAATCTTGGCCGGTGAAAGCCTCTCTACCGTTAGTTACCCACTACAGAGTATAGTGCAGAAATGTAATTTATCCAGTAACGGCGGTGGAATGTTGAGAATTAGCTAACCCACTCTCGGTGTCAGCGGGTTTTGTGGGTTGAACGGGTTTGCTATGTGATTAACTTTTTAGGCTCAACTTAAAATACCATTTTCTGTTATCATAGTCGATTAAATGACGGCAGTTCGCCGCCACTAGCGTTTGATATAAAAGAGTCCTTGTGAATACTGCTGAATTTTCTTCTTTACCCTTAAAACCCGCCCTGCTTGAAAACATTGAATCCTTGGGTTATACCCATTTAACCCCTATCCAGGCTGAAAGTTTGCCGCATATTCTGGAGGGCAGGGATGTCATTGCCCAGGCTAAAACCGGCAGTGGTAAAACGGCTGCATTTGGTATTGGATTGTTATCCCGACTGGATTTAACCAGTTTTAGGGTTCAGGCTTTGGTGGTCTGTCCAACCCGTGAGTTGGCAGATCAAGTGTCCAAGGAAATTCGACGGCTGGCGCGTTTTACCCAAAACATTAAAGTGTTGTCTTTGTGCGGTGGCGTACCGTTTGGGCCACAGGTGGGATCACTGGAACATGGTGTGCATATTGTGGTGGGTACGCCGGGGCGTTTGCAGGAGCATTTGCGTAAACGCAGTTTGCGTTTAAGTAACCTAAAAGTGCTGGTGCTGGATGAAGCAGATCGCATGTTGGATATGGGTTTTGAAGAAATTATTACCGAGGTGATTTCTTACGCACCCACGCACCGGCAAACTTTGCTTTTTTCAGCGACTTATGCCGATCCTATCCGTGAAATCAGTCAGAAGTTTCAATATAAGCCGGTGTCAGTGAGCATTGACAGCAGTCATCATGAGAGTGTTATTGAGCAACGTTTTTATCAAATAGAAAAGTCTCAACGGATAAACGCGTTGGGCTATCTGTTAGCCTATCATCGGCCTGAATCGACGGTGGTATTTTGTAATACCAAAAGAGAGTGTCAAGATATAGCAAGTGCCTTGGAGAATAGCGGTTTTTCTGTTCAGGCGCTGCATGGCGATCTGGATCAAAAACATCGCGACCAAGTGTTGGTCAGGTTTTCCAACAAAAGCTGTTCAGTTCTTGTCGCCACCGATGTGGCTGCACGCGGACTGGATATTAAAGAGCTGCAAGCGGTCATTAATTATGATTTGCCGTGGGATCCCGAGATTTATGTACACCGAATCGGGCGTACCGGTCGTGCAGGAAAAAAAGGCTTGGCACTGAGCTTATGCACGGAACAGGAATTAAATAGGGTTAAATCCATTGAAGAGTATCAATCCCTTCCTGCCAAGTGGGAAGAGATTGCACCTTTTCAGATGAGTTATGAACGCCGGTTTGAGCCACCGATGGTTACGTTGTGGATAGATGGCGGTCGTAAGGATAAAGTGCGCCCGGGCGATATTTTGGGTGCATTAACCGGTGATGCAGGTATTGAGGGCAGTGAAGTCGGAAAAATTGATATTTTTGATGCGCATGCTTATGTCGCCATCAAGCAAAATAGCGTTGATGAAGCCTTGGCTTGTTTACAAAACGGAAAAATAAAGGGTCGCAACTTTATGGTTCGTAAGTCTAAATGGGGATAAGCTATTACCCGCTTTAGTCGGGATAAAAATACCGGCGTCACCTACGCATCAACTTAAAGATATTACAGACCACGAAGACACGAAGTTCACGAAGAAAAACCAAAGAAAAATCTTCGTAATTATTCAGTTCCCCTCTTTAACAAAGAGGGGTTAGGGGAGATTTTATTAGATAAATCCCCCTCAATCCCCCTTTTTCAAAGGGAGAGGTGAATATTTACAAATCTTCGTGTTCTTCGTGTTCTTCGTGTCTTCGTGGTGAAATGTCTTGATGTCTATGGGAACAAAATACCGGTCTGTCAGGCATTAAGTCAGTAATCGTTTAAATCGGCATATCAAATCGCCGTTATTTTAGCCTTTAATGTAATTCGCGGTGACGAACAATAACATTGACGACGGGGCTTTTAAAATGGTTGATTAATGCGTCAGCCAAATAAACGGAACGATGTTGTCCGCCTGTGCATCCTATCGCAATGGTCAGATAACTACGGCCTTCAGCCTCAAAACGGGGTATCCATTTTTCAAGAAATGTAGAAATATCCTGAAAAAATTCTGTGACCAAGGGTTGTTCTCTAAGAAAATCGGCTACCGGTTTATCTTTTCCGGTTAAGGGTCGTAATTCCGGAATCCAGAAAGGATTGGGCAGGCTTCGCGCATCAAAAACAAAGTCGGCATCCAGTGGTACGCCATGTTTAAAGCCGAATGATTGGAATTGCAAGGAAATATGTCTAAAATCCCTATCGCCTATCTGATCCCTGATAAGTTCACGTAACTGATGATAATGAGTTCGACTGGTATCTATAACGACATTGGCATGTTTGGCAATCGGGGTGAGCATTTCCTTTTCAATTTTTAGTGCTTCCCTTAAAGGGATATTAAAATCAGTCAGCGGATGCCTTCGGCGCGTTTCGCTGTAACGTTTTAATAAAGTGGATTCTTCCGCCTGCATAAATATGATTTCACAATCAATGCCTTTATCGCGGATTAATTTTAAGCTTTCGGAAAAGTTTGCCAGACTTTCAAATTGATTTCTGGCATCAATGCCAATGGCTGTTTTGGCATAAGTTTTTTTATCAGCCAACATGACATGATTGATAAAATCTTGCAGCAAGGTCAATGGGAGATTATCGATACAATAATAACCGCAATCTTCCAGGGTATCGAGGGCGATACTTTTACCCGAACCCGACAGGGCACTGACAATTAATAGTTTCATAAGCGACAGGTTAAAGGTGCAAGGTAAAACATTGTACCTTGCACCGTTAAACTTGTACCTGTTTTATCTATGACTTCCTGTTTTTTCTTTATGTTTGGTAATTTGACGCTCTAATTTGTCTACCATTTCATCAATGGCTGCGTACATATCTTCCTGATGATCTTCGGCAAATAATTTTGCTCCGCTTAGTTGCAAGGTCGCTTCTGCTTTTTGAACTAATTTTTCTACGCTTAAAATAACGTGAACATCGGTAACATTGTCAAAATGACGGGCTAATTTTTCAAATTTGGCATCTATATGTGCTTTTAAAGCATCGGTTACTTCTAGATGGTGGCCTGTTACTATAACTTGCATGGAATAAACTCCTTTAATGGTAAATGATTGGTGTTGCTTTGTTGCTACAAAAGACGCTTTCGTTGACTTGATGATGAAATAAACATTGCTTCACGATATTTGGCAATGGTTCTTCTTGCAACGTTGATGCCTTTTGCTTGTAAAAAATCGGCAATTTTACTGTCGCTTAACGGACTTGCTAGATTTTCATTGTCGATTAATTCTTTAATAAATGCTCTGATGGCGGTAGATGAGCATTCGCCGCCGCCTTCCGTTGAAACATGACTGGAAAAGAAATATTTAAATTCAATGATGCCATTGGGGGTATGCATAAATTTATGGGTGGTCACTCTGGAAATGGTCGACTCGTGTAATTTAAGTTCTTCGGCAATATCTCTTAATACCATGGGTTTCATGGCAATAGATCCGTGATCAAAAAATCCTGTTTGCTTTTCCACGATACTACGGGCAACGCGTAATAAGGTGTCGTTACGGCTGTGAAGATTTTTGATAAACCATTTGGCTTCCTGTAAATGGTCTTTCATACAGACATTATCTTTACTGTTATCCGCTCTTTTAATCAATGCTGAATAAAACGGATTGATACGCAACTTGGGGGCAATATCCGGATTCAGGTTAACGTGCCATTGATCGTTTTGTTTGGTGACATAAACATCGGGAATAACGTATTCTGAATGTGACTCCTGTATCTGCGCTCCCGGCTTGGGATCCAGGGTTCTAATCAACGCAACAATCTCATCCAGTTGCCGCTCTGACACGTCCAGTTTACGTATTAGTTTGGCTTGTTCATGAGTGGCCAGCAGTTTTAGATACCGGGTTACTACGAGTAATGCCTCTGCCCGATAAGGCGTGGCTTCGGGCAGTTGCAGCAACTGTATCTTTAAGCAATCACTTAAATCAATTGCTGCGACACCGGCGGGGTCAAACTGTTGCACTCTATGCAGGACGGCGAAAACTTCATCCAACTCAAGATCATCAAACTGACTTTGCAGACCCTCAAAAATGTCCTCCGGGGTACTGCTCAGATAACCGTCTTCATTGACGGAATCAATGATTGCGATGGCAATCGCATGATCCCGCTCCGAAAACAAGGTTAATTCCAGTTGCCATGACAAGTGCTCCAGTAAGGTGGCCGCGTTGCTGCGCTGAGATTCAAATTCTACAATTTCAGTACTATCAGTACCCGGCGGCAACGCGCTCTCATAAATATCGTCCCATGACGAATCGATAGGCAATTCATCCGGGAGATTGGTTTGAGAGCCTTCGCTGGTCATTAAATCCGAATTTTCAGTCCTGGTTTCAGCGCTTGTAATCGCTTCCTGGGGACTGCTTTCTTCATCATTAATTTCCAGCATGATGTTGGATTCAAGAGCTTGCTGGATTTCCTGTTGTAAATCCAATGTCGACAACTGTAATAATCTGATCGCCTGCTGTAATTGCGGCGTCATGGTTAATTGTTGGCCTAGCTGGAGATGTAAAGATTGTTTCATTGGATCATATAATTTTTTTAAGGACTCTTTAATTAAAGGCTAAAATTATTACCTAAATAAACTTTACGCACTTCTTCATTGGCAACGATGGCTTCCGCGCCACCTTCTGCAATCACCTTGCCCTCGTTTAGTATATACGCACGGTCACAAATCCCTAAGGTTTCTCTGACATTATGTTCAGTAATTAATATACCAATTCCACGATCTTTCAAATGCTCTATGATTTTTTTAATATCTTCTACCGATATGGGGTCAACACCGGCAAAAGGTTCATCCAGTAATATAAATTGAGGATTGGTCGCCAGTGCCCTGGCAATTTCAACACGCCGTCGTTCGCCACCTGACAGGCTCAAGGCCATTTGGTTGCGCAGATGGGTAATATGAAACTCCTCCAGTAATTCTTCAATGGTTAGTTCTATCTGTCCTGACGTTAAATGAGAACGAATTTGCAAAACGGCACGTAAGTTATCGGCAACACTTAATTTGCGAAAAACCGAGGGTTCCTGTGGCAAATAACCGATGCCGTGAGTCGCCCTTAAGTGCATCGGGTAATGCGTCATGTCCAGTGAGTCGAGGGTGATTTTACCCGCATCCGCTTTAATCAAGCCAACCATCATGTAAAAACTGGTGGTTTTTCCGGCACCATTAGGCCCCAATAAACCAACAACTTCTCGGGTATTAACATGCAATGATACGCCATCGACCACATTACGGTTATGGTAGGTTTTAATTAGCTGGTGCGCTGCTAGTGTCGCCATTGGTATCCCGTATTCTTTATTGGGTACGCCATCATTTTTTTGGGGTCGTTGGCGTTGATGTTGGCGCTGGCGTTGGTTTTTCTGACTTTTTCTCGCTCGGTTTTAAGATGACATGGACGCGTTTGGTATCGGACGATTTTTCTCCCGCCTTAACCAGTGAGGTTTTAGTATCATATTCAATCAAGTTACTGGAATAGGTGCCATTACCTTGCCAAACGGTTGCATCATCAATCAAAATCAACAGGTTCTTTTTAGGATAAAACTCACCGGTCAACGCTTCACCGGTTATATCTTCGCCGCCTTCGCTAGGTGTTTGTTTAAATTTTGCTTTATTTCCGGTAAATACCAATTTCTCGGCATCACCGTTTACAAAATAAACGACTAATTTATCCGAGTTGACATGAATACTGCCCTGAACCGAAATGACATTGCCGATATAGGTGCTGGTCGCTGTGGTATCGTCATAAGTCGCAGTATTTGAATCAATGACTATCGGTTGATCCGCATCACTTTCCAAAGCGTAAGCATTGAAACCCATGAGACTCAACAGTAATGCGCAACAGTAAAAGATGGCCTGTTTTTTATTTTGTTTCATATTTCCCCTTCACATTAGCGAGTAACTCCAGATGAACGGGCTCAATATAAGTCAGCTTCATTCCTGTTCCTGTTGTTATGTTGGGTGGACTGATCAACTCTGCCCACTCATTGGTTTCTGCATAACTGGTTTCCGGCTTTACTTTTAGTTCGCGGGTATTGATGGTAAGTTGAGCCGCCCCTTTACCTTTTTCCCTGTTAATAGTCACCTTGCCGTTTAAAAACAGATCCTTGCCGTCAGCCGACAGAACGCTGGTTTCTGATTTAATAACCCAAGGCGGGGTTTTTTCATTATGCATAAACATGATTGGATTTACCATGTGGGTGATGCCATCATCGCTGTAATGAACCATTTCATTGGCAATCACTTGATTTTTTAACGTGCCAAGCTCACTCATTTCCCATTTTGTATAGCGAGTGCTGAAATAATCCCGGCTATGTGCAGTAATCGGGGCACGGTAAATCTCGTCCAAGTTCGTTACGTTAACCAGCCACCCGGTGATTAAAGCGGCGGCGATTAAGTAAAAATAGATATTATATTCTTTTAGACTCATTTTAAGTAAGCACTCAAGACTTCGTCAAAGCGTCCCTGTGCCTGCATAATAAAATCGCAAACTTCACGCACAGCTCCGTAGCCACCAGGTAGTGTAGTACACCAGTCAGCTCGTTGTTTGACGGCAAAGTTGGCATCCGCAACGGCAATGGCCAAACCGACTCGCGTCATAATCGGTAAATCCAGCAAGTCATCCCCAATATGTGCAGCCTGTTCCGGGGTGATGCCCAGTTTGGCAATGATCTCGTTAAAAGCGGCCCGCTTATCTTCATGGCCTTGATAAACCAGTTCAATGCCCAGGTTTTTCATACGTAGTGCAACCGAGTTCGATTTTCGACCGGAAATAACGGCGACTTCGACCCCCGTCTGGCGTAAAAGTTTAATGCCATGACCATCACGGGCATGAAAAGATTTATATTCATTGCCCTGATTATCAAAAAAAAGTTTGCCATCGGTTAAGACGCCATCCACATCCAAAATTAGCAGCTTAAGTTTTTTGGCTTTTTCTGCAAGGGTTATCAAGGAGGTGTGTACCATTTCGGTTATCAAACGATGCCTGCCCGTATCAAATCATGCATATTCAAAGCGCCTATCGCAAGCCGTTGCTCATCAACGATGATCAACGCATTAATCTTTTTTTGTTCCATAATCTGCATGGCCTCGGCGGCAAGAATATCCTTAAAAATAACAGCGCACTGGGTCGTCATGACCTCGCTGATAGCGGTATGATGAATATCCAGATTTTTTGCCAGTGTACGCCGCAAATCACCATCGGTAAAAATACCGATCACTTGGTTACCGGCATTAACTATAGCGGTCATGCCCAATTTTTTCTCGGTCATTTCCAGTAAAGCCTGGCTGATAAATGCAGATTCAGTGATAGACGGGATGTCATTACCGGCGTGCATAATATCACTGACTCTCAATAATAAGCGTCTGCCTAAACTGCCGCCCGGATGAGACAGGGCAAAATCGTCACGCGTAAAGCCCCTGGCTTCAAGTAATGACACCGCCAAGGCATCGCCCATGACCAGTGCCGCCGTGGTGCTGGAGGTGGGTGCCAACCCCAGAGGACAAGCCTCTTGTGCAACGGCCACATTGATGTGTGTCGTTGCAACCGTGCCGAGCGTTGACGTCGGGTTACCGGTCATGGCGATTAACGGTACACCCAAGCGTTTAATAAGCGGCAGAATCTTTAAAATCTCTTCAGTTTCACCTGAGTTGGATAAAGCCAGCACCACATCCTGTTTGGTAATCATGCCCAGATCGCCGTGACTGGCCTCCCCGGGATGCACAAAAAAAGCCGGAGTTCCTGTGCTGGCCAGGGTTGCGGCAATTTTTCCGGCAATATGTCCGGACTTGCCCATGCCGATAACCACAACGCGACCGGTACACACAAACAGCAATTTGCACGCGGCCACAAAATTATCATTAATCTGTTCCGCCAGTGCGTTGATCGCCTGCGCTTCTACCTGAATAACGGCCAAGCCCAATTCACGAAGTTTTTGGTCGTTCAGTTTCATGGTCTGTCAAATTTGCAATAGCACTGATTGGATAAACAACGGGACAAGGTCATGAGCAAGCGAATTGGCATCAGTGTTGCTGTGTTTAAAACTCGCCATTATGCCATGTTTGCCGCATTTGTGTTCTATTTGATAGGTTGTATTATCTACATTGTTGAGCAATGACGATAATACCCGTTAATTATTGGGTGATATAACTGAAGGGACTGACATTTTTGTACTGTCATAAAATAGGGCTGTGACTTCAAAATCACTTTGGAATGCGCATGAAATAACTTAGGCATCTTGCTCCCTCTCCCTCTGGGAGAGGGTTGGGGTGAGGGGATATAAATGGTCAAGTTATTTCATCCTCGTTCCTTTATTATTGCAAACCAGAATCCGGTTAATAATATGTTATTATTACCGGCTTAATTTATTATATTCGGATTTATGACTCATCCATCTAACCCGGTTCAATTAATTGATCGTTTTGGCAGAACGGTTGATTATTTAAGAATTTCCATCACGGATCGTTGTGATTTTCGCTGCGTGTATTGCATGGCAGAAGATATGACCTTCTTGCCGCGTGCACAAATTTTAACCCTGGAAGAAATTGCTACCCTGGCTAAAGCGTTTGCTGAATTAGGCGTAAAAAAAATCAGGATAACCGGGGGTGAGCCTTTGGTTAGAAAGGGAGCACTGGAGCTTCTGCAAACACTGGGTCAAATTGAAAGTTTGCATGAACTGGTAATAACCACCAATGGCTCGCAACTGGAAACGATGGCGACCGGGCTAAAAGCCGCCGGTGTAAAGCGCATTAATATTAGTCTGGATACACTGGATGCGGATAAATTTAAGGCCATTACCCGAACCGGTGATTTGCAGCAGGTACTTCGGGGTATAGACGCTGTTAAAGCGGTCGGTTTTGAACGTATAAAAATTAATGCGGTGATTCTTAAAGACAGAAATCATCAGGAAGTCTGTGACCTGGTGCAATATGCGGTCGATAAGGGTATCGATATTAGTTTTATTGAAGAAATGCCTTTGGGCGTGGTTGCCAAACATGACCGTTCAGAAGCGTATTATTCCAGTGTTTTGATTAAGCAAGATTTAGCCAACACATTTTCATTGGTGGCCTCAACAGAGAAAACCGGTGGCCCTTCAAATTATTTTAAAGTGGCCGGGACACAAACGCGAGTCGGCTTTATTTCCCCACACAGTGACAACTTTTGTAGCACTTGTAACCGCGTGCGCTTAACGGTTGAAGGACGCTTGTTACTCTGTTTGGGTAATGAGCATTCGGTCGATTTAAAAGCAGTGCTTAGAACCCATCCGGGCAACATGGCTGTTTTAAAGCAGGCTATTGTTGACGCCATGTTGATCAAACCGGAGAAACACGAATTTAATATCCACGAACAACCGGTGATATTGCGTTATATGAGCATGACCGGTGGTTGATGTTGTGGGCGTGGTTTGTCCACGAAAAGCCCATGCCCGACTACCTGGCTTTGGAGTCTTAACGATATATCAATCATGCTTTCAAGCTGGGATTTTAAACGGCCCAATCTTCTACTGTTAAACCGGTAATGCGTTCAAATTCACGTACGTTATGCGTAATGATGGTCGCGTTTATCGATAATGCGTGGCAGGCAATCCAAAGATCATTGCAGCCAATAGGTGTTCCAGCAGATTTTAGTTTATTGAATTGAGTTGCGTAATGTTGGCATAATTCTGCACTGGCGGTATAGTCAATAGGTATGATTTGGGTGAGTTGATACAACTGTTTTAACACTTGGGTTTTGCGTATGCTACCTTCTGCACCCTTTAACAACTCAGCATAAGTGAAAAATGACATACACAGCTTATCTTCTGTATCGAGTGCATTGATGCGTTCTGCAACAGAGGGTGGTTTGTTTTTAATTAAGTAGATTAGAATATTGGTGTCCAACATATAAATCATAAAGACTCACGTTCTTGCATAATCGGTTGTTGTTGATAATTTTGTTCAAGTTGATTGATAAAATCAGTATCAAATGCTTCTAACGCGGCTAATAAAGCTTTGCCTCGATTAATAGGAAGTGGATGAATCACCAAATCACCCTTGTTATTTCGACTAATTTCAACCTGAGTGACATCCAGGCGAAACTCTTGTGGTATACGCACAGCTTGACTGTTGCCATTTTTAAAAATACGCGTCGTTAAAGTTGCCATAGAAAAAACCTGGTGGATGTACATTGGAGTGTGTATATTAGGATTTATTTTATCAGCTTGCAAGTTATCATTATTCATAGATTGCACTTCGGTATTTTTGTCCTGACTAAAGTGGGTAGCCTGATTTTCAAGCCGGAACTTGGGAATTAGGTCATGCCAATAGTCACTGCTTTTTGTAAGCATTTAACGACAATTATGTTATTATTCTTCTAGGACTTACGCATTGACAGAGACAATATAATATGCTTAGTATATTTCAGTCAA
>JBAXTQ010000067.1:0-15909 GCA_037130115.1 Methylococcaceae bacterium | reverse complement strand
GCAGACCCCTTCCCAATCTTTGGCTTCATCCCAACGGGATGTTTCCTTATTGCTATTTTTCATTTTAAAACAAAAAAATAGCAAAGCTTTACGCCCATTAGCTGACCGTTAGCAAATTAAATGTAGTTTTTTACTTTTATCGGCAAACAGGCAATCCAAAAGTAACGGGTCAAATTCTGCGCTATGGGCAATGATTGCTTTTATAAAATCTTGCACCCAACTGTGGAGCTTAGGGCTGTCATGCAGCACGTTTATATCAATATCGGAGTGCTGGTAAACCCGTTTTTGAGCCAGTTTGCTGGCTTTGGTAACGACCTCTTTACTGCTGTATTTTTGTAGTTTTTGCAGGAAGGCTTTGGCTCGTTTTTCGTCCTTATTAAAAAGCAGTGTAAAAACTAACTGATCCAACAAGGGCTGGCTATTAGCCAAGAGCAGGATAACGCTAAACGGTTTTACCAGCGTCATTATTTTATAGTAAAACAGAACCATACGAAGCCATTCAACGTCAGATAACGCGCTGTCTATTTCGGTTTCACCAAGGGCTTTTTTAATAATCCCGGATAAATCCAGGTCACTTTTTGCCTGATTGGCTATGACCGAGACAATCACAATATTATCCGGGCAGTAACCTCGCGTATTATCGACTCTGTCTACTGACCAATCGGTTGTATTTTGTTCTGCAAAGGTAAAGGTTTTTCCGGTTATGGGGCAATAACCATGCGTTTGTTGTAGTTTGTCACGCAGGTCATTAACGGTAATGGTTACGTCCAAGCCTTTGGTTAAGGCGCGATCGCGGAGGGTGATGAGTTTATTTTCATAGCGATTTGGCTTTTTTTGGGTAACCTTTTGGATATTAGCGGCCTCATAGCCATAGCGGATTTGCTGACGGTGCTGATCGCCAAAACGGGTAATATCCAGAGGTAAAGCAAACCGGTAATGATCAAAACCAATTTCAAACGCTATATTTGACATGATACCTCTCTAAAAAGACCTGTGACTGATTTGCCAACTGTACTTATGCTGACTGAGGCGATAGTGTACCGCTTATCCCTTACAAAGTGTGTAAAGGTTAAGCGGGTATCAGGTAATTATTCTGGGGGTGGTTAACAATCTTTTGCTTTGGCATTGAGCAATCATGGTTTTCTATGAAACTTATAACTATTACTGATGCCGTCACACGTGTGAATCGCCTCGTTCAAGGTTTATCAAGCGCACCGGTTTCTTCAGAGCCTTACTCAGAATCATATAAGTATCCCGATCAAAGGCGGGCCGACTGGCGCCTAACAAGTCGTGTACTTCTGCCTCATTTTTGGCGGTGCCCAGGTAACACCAGTGATCAATGACATGAATGTCATCACCTTCCTGAAGCCCCACCACACCGGCATAGGGCCACGTGGCGAGTTTAAGCTTATTCATCGCTATCAGCAGTCGCGCGGCATGATCAACCGGCTTTTCTTCACCGATACAGGCACCTTTACATTTTTTTAACTGCCTGGCAAAACAAGGGCGTCCCTTTGAGGTCTTTTCGAGGCCTACTACGCTTAAGCATAATTGATGTTGATCAGCCATAGTGCGCAGTGCTTTTTGGGCATCGCGTTGGTTGTGATAAAGGCCATGTAGATTAGCCTGCTCACCAAAATCAAGGTCGTCCGCCCACGCCAGCACCGGACGCAGATGGTCGGCCTGTTGTTGCAGTTGCCATGCGCACAAGGCATTGTTGCGGCGCAAACGCCGATTATGTATCGGCTGTAGGGTCTTGATAAGGGTGGCTTCTTTCAGCAGCGCACCCCATTCACCTGCGGTTTCTATCCAGTCGATACGGCGTAGCTGTTGCGACAAACTCATTTCCTTGCCATGGCTGTGATCAGCCGAGAAATGTGATAATACCCGCTGTCTGATATTTGTGCTTTTGCCGATATATAAGGGTAAGTCATTTTCACCATAAAACAGATACACGCCAGGTGACGCAGGCAGATCGTCGATCAGTTTGCGATCAATATGTGACGGCAGGCTGGAACGTGCAACCAGTTTTTGTACGGTATCGGTGATGAGGGTAGCTGTCTGTGTTAAGTGGAGTTGCTGCCAAAATTGATGAATGAGTCGGGCATCGCCCAGTGCCCTGTGTCGGGTGGTGACGGTCAGGCCGAAGCGTTCAATCAGGCTGTCGAGATTGTGCTGTTTGTACTGGGGAAACAGCGCCCTGGACAATTTGACGGTACACAACACCGCAGGCCGAAACGTTAACCCTGAGCGTTTGAATTCGTTTTTCAGAAAGCCGTAATCAAAGCGGGCATTATGGGCAATAAACAAATAGCCGTGTAACAACGTGGCCAGTTCTTCGGCAACCGCCTCAAAAAGCGGGGCCTCCGTCACCATGGCGTTGGTTATGCCGGTTAATTGTTCGATGAAGATCGGGATGCGGGTTTGCGGCTGCAGCAACCGACTCCACTCCCGCACGCCGTGTTCATCGACCAGCACCACGCCAATCTCGGTAATACGATCCACCAGGGCGTTGGCACCGGTGGTTTCCAGATCAACAAAGGCCAGGCGGGGTGGCGACGTCAAGAAAGCGCCGCCACTGGAGGAGTCAGCGCGGCCATCAGACAACTGAGGCGTGCTTGATAAAATGCTTGATAAAGTACAGCAACTGTTCTAGCGGCGTTCTTTTGTAATGCTTCATTATGTCGTTAACTTTGTTGAATACTTGATCGTGCATGTGAATTTTAGGGGGCATGGTAGTTCTCCGGCGTTTTAAATAACAATGATTAATGAGATCGGTAACTGCGCATTTGCCCCACCAACACGCCCTGAATGGTAACTTGCTCGGGACGGTACGACAGCGCTGTCATGTTGGCATTGGCAGGCAGCAGCAACACTTGCCCGGCGGTCTGCTCAAGGTATTTTAAAGTGGCCTCAAAGTTGTCGATCAAGGCGACTACGATCTCCCCGTTACTCGCAGAGTCACGTTGCTCGATAACCACCCAGTCGCCATCAAAAATACCAGCCTCGATCATGGAGTCCCCTTTAACCTCCAATACATAGCAGGAGTTATCGGTTTTCAGGGCATCCGGTACGGTCATATAGCTGAGGGTGGCCAAGGCTTCAATCGGCTTACCGGCGGCGATTAAGCCGACAAAGGGCAAGCCTTGCTCAAAACCGGCATCATTGCTCTGCGCCTGAGTAGTCAGGCGAACACCACCTTGTTTATTGCCGGTAAACGGTTCTACCAGACCCGCGTTAATCAACGCCATGATGTGCTTGTACAAAGAGCCGCGCGAGGCCATGCCTAGCGCCGCACAGAGTTCATCCAGGCTGGGCGGACGCGAAAAACTGTCGGTGTTGTCGCGAAGAAAATTGAAAATCTCTCGTTGTCGCCGGGTTAATACACTCATGGGTTGTCGTTTCTCGCTCTGCTTTACGTTTTTGGCTACCAACTTAAAGCGGGACAGATAAATAAAACTGGCCTATTGATTCCGGGAGCGCTGAGCCCCAGCTCGGCGTAGTCAGTAATCGGTTTGACTATCCCGTGCCGAGCTGGGGCTCAGCGTTCCCGGAAAGTTATCTGTCCAGGCTTAAGTTGGTAGCTACATTTTTTGCCATCATAGCAAAAATAAACTGAAATGCAACAAAAAGAGAACAAAAAGAAAACATTAGTACGCTGCTTTGCCCTTGATCCCCTTGCCGAGTACCGATGACCATGACTGCTTTTACTGTGCAATTGCCGACACCACGGCCTTGGGTGCTGCCTTTAGGCAACCCGCAATAAATAAACCCCCAATTTATAGCGGTAGGTGTGCATCGCGCACCTAAAACCGCAGCCACTAAACGGTTTTATTTGCACTACAAGCTATTATTTTTCTACCTGTAGCTTATCAGGACTCTTTCTCTGGCATGGTTGTGGTGCGCGATGCGCACCCGGCTGAATCTTATCCGCATTATTGTTTGTTACAAGGTAGAGACGCGATTTATCGTAAGTATTCACCTCCCCCTTTGAAAAAGGGGGAACGAGGGGGATTTATCTAATAAAATCTCCCCTAACCCCTCTTTTTCAAAGAGGGGAACTGAATAGTTACGATTTATCGCGTCTGCTGTCTAAGATCTACGGTCTACGATAATTCAGACGCGATAAAGCGCCCAAAACAGCATGCAAGTTCGGACTTTGAGAAAATTCAGTCAGAACCCCCCTGTTACCGGTTGACTTTTACCCTGAGCGGGTAAACTTACTACTAAGGCAACTTGCAATAAATAACACCCACCCTATCGTTCCATGCTCCGGCGTGGGAACCTGGCGTATCTTGGGGGTTATTTTGTGCGTACTGCCTAAACAACAAACAGATTAGTGCTTTGTGAAAGGATTTAATAACTATGCGTAACGTTGGACTTTATTGGTTTGGTAATGACTTGCGGCTTCACGATAATGCCAATCTATTAAAAGCGGCCTCTGAAGTTGATGAGTTGCTGTGTATTTATTGTCTCGACCCGGAATGGCTATTACCGAATCGCTATGGTTTGGTGACGATGTCAGCCAATCGTTGGCACTTTTTAAAAGAATCGCTGCTCGATCTGGATAAGCAATTACATCAACTGGGTCAGCATCTTGTGGTTTGTTATGAAGCGCCCGTCAAAGCTATAACCAATCTGGCGAGTGCGCATAAAATCTCGTTGATTTATCGCAGTCGCCAAACCGGTTACTACGAAAATCAACAGGGGTTGGCCCTGCGAAAACAATTGCCGTTAGTACAGTTTGTAGAAACAGATACCCTTGGTTTGTATGCCTTGAATCAATTGCCTTTTCCGTCGGCAAAATTACCCAACACGTTTACGCAGTTTAAAAACGTCGTTGAGCAATTACCGGTCGACCAGCCGCTGCCACCCGTCGATTTTTTGCCACCCAGTCCGGTACTGAAAACAGACTGGTTAAGGTATTTTCCGGACTATTCAAAATCAACGTCTAAATCCGAGCATGAAATCATTTTTCATGGCGGGGAATCGGCGGGATTAAAGCAGCTAACGGATTATTTTGCTTCGGGTCGTGCAAGTCACTACAAAGAACGGCGCAATGAACTGGATGGCTGGGAAAATTCAAGTAAATTTTCGCCCTGGCTGGCTAACGGCAATCTCTCAGTCCGGCAAATTTGTTTCAATCTAAACAACTATGAACAAAAATCCGGTGCGAACGAATCAACCTATTGGCTATTTTTTGAATTGTTATGGCGCGAATATTTTCAATGGTATGCCCATCTTCATGGGAAGCGGCTGTTTGCTTTTCAAGGTATCAAGCAACAAAAACCCTTAACCAGTTTTTACCCGGAACGCTTTCAAAAATGGTGCAGTGGCAACACGCCGTATCCACTGGTAAACGCTTGTATGAAACAACTCAATGCGACCGGCTTCATGTCCAATCGTGGCCGCCAGATCGTCGCCAGTTGTCTGGTCAACGAATTAGCCGTGGACTGGCGTTATGGTGCGGCCTATTTTGAGCAGCAACTGCTGGATTATGATGTGGCTTCCAACTGGGGTAACTGGCAATATCTGGCTGGAGTTGGTGCTGATCCTCGCGGCAAACGGCATTTTGATCTGGACAAACAAACCCGCCAATACGATCCGGACGGGCTATTTGTAAACAAGTGGCAAGGTGGTATTCAAAATTTGCCTCTGGATTCGGTCGACGCTGCCGATTGGCCTGTTGTTGCCGGGTGAATCCAAACTACACGAACCTTATTGATTAGAATATCTATTCTTTAAGCTGTTTTTTTCCGGTAAGCGGCAAACGATACCGAGCAAAAATACGATAGCAAAATTCCATTAACGGCAATAGCAAAGGTACGTTCTCGATAATTGGTGCGATGCGGCGGTAATAAGGAAGCTGCTTCCAAACTTGTAAGAACCCGAGTACGCCCGATTGCAGTTGCTGGTTCTCGTCGATGACGTGCATGCGATCCATTGCCTGTTTATAGGTCAATCCCGCTTTTTCCAACGCAACCTTGTCTTGGCTAATATCCACCCAATTAATGTTGCCCTCTTTATCGAGTTTTTTCATTGCTTTGATTTCAATATTGCAGATGGGACATTCGCCATCATGAAAGCAGGTGACTTTGGGCATAAGCGCTGCTGATTTTGTTTGAGATGACGCTGTCATTTAATTGTCCTGGGTGGTGAATAAATCAAGTTGCTGTGTCACTGTTCACAGTTAAGCATTGTAGGAGCGGGCCATGCCCGCGATAAAGAAGCTAAAACCATAAGCATTGCAGCCAAAATATCGCGGGCATGGCCCGCTCCTACGGTGTTATTGTACTGGCAGTGACGCTGGAGCGTGGGAACCAGGCGTATCTTGGGGGATGCTTTCTGCGTGCTGCCTTATTGTAGCGATCCTGGCCTAATGACTATTATAAAAATCGTTAACAATCAACTTACCGTCAACTTTGTAATGGTCAAGTAAATCAGGATTGTTTGTTAAGCCTATTGCCACTAGAATTCCCGCTAAATAAGCATCATAAAAGACCAAAGACTGATTTAATGCAAATACCTGCGCCGGAGGATGTGATGCTGGATAAAAAAACTTTGGACATATTTTTAGATTGCTTTATCGTTCATTGAGTTGCTTTAAAAAGTTTTCTGCAACATTGATGTGTTTAGTTCTTTTCTCTTCCGGCATTTTATCAAACATTTTTACCAGCATACCCATACGTGGGTTTTTCAAAAAGAACTCCCTGTGTACATGCATGAAGCGCCAGAATAAGCCATCCCATATTTCAGTCCAGGCACCTTTTGGATAGTCACTCATTTTCAGCAGGTAATTACTTCCGCTGATATAAGGTTTGGTGGTCATCAGGCCACCATCCGCAAATTGGCTCATGCCATAGACATTAGGCACCATCACCCAATCATAAGCATCCACGTACATTTCCATAAACCAGCGATAGACCTCATCAGGATGAAACTCACAAAGCAGCATAAAGTTACCCATGACCATCAAGCGTTCGATATGATGGCTGTAACCCGTTTGCAGCAGTTTTTGTATCACATTGTCGACCGGGAAAATCCCCGTTGTACCTTGCCAAAAACTGTCCGGAATCTTTCTTTTAAATCCCCAGAAATTTTTGTTCCGTTGATTGCCGCCTTCCCGTTCATAGACAATCCGGATAAACTCGCGCCAGCCCAGAATTTGCCTGATGAAGCCTTCTAAAGAATTCAAGGGGATATTTTTGTTGTCGCCTACTTGTAAAGCCCTATCAATAATTTGTTGTGGAGAAAGCAAACCAATATTCAGCATGGGCGTTAACACGGAATGATGTAAATAATGTTCGTTTCCTACCATCGCATCTTCATAACTGCCGAATTTTTCAAAACGCGTTTCTAAAAATTCATCCAGCCAGAGGGAAGCGCCGGCATGGTCGGTTGGATAAATAAAATTTTCCGCACTGGCATAGTTGTTGGGGAAATATTTCGCAACATAAGACTTGGCTTCCTTGACATGGCTATCGTCTTTTGCAACAGTGACTACGGGCGGCTGGTCATTTTTTGGATACTTTAAGCGGTTGTCTACATCAAAAGTCCATTGACCTCCAAGCGGATGCCCGCCTGTATCCAATAAAATCAACCGTTGCTTGCGCTGCTCAATATAAAAGGCTGTTTGAAAATAGGTTTTCTTTTTATCGAAAAAGGGTTTTACGTCAGCAAGCGTATTTAAAAAATTCGGTGATGCCGTTTCAGTCATATTGATGTTATGTGAGTTGCAACCGCTTTTGATTCGGGTCTTTAACCAGTTATCGGCAACATCGGCAAACTGTATCCCGGTAATGTTTTGTTGAGCCAGGTGACTGATCAACTGCCTGACATCGCTTAACTCATTTTGGCTATCAATATAGTGCACCTTTACATTGAGTTGATCTAAAAAACGGGCATATTTTTTCATGCTGGCCCGATGTAATACCAGTTTATGCTGATGAAAACGGTATTGCTTGAAAAACAGGCATTCTTCAATGAGATAAACAGCCTGATCTTTTACAATGCAGGGATGGTTGGCAAAAAGTTGATGAGGAAAAATCAAGGTAACAGTGGTCATGCAGTTTTATTTTCCTAATTTAAAATAGTCAATCTATTACTTGAATTTTTCCGTACAGTGATGCAACAACTTATCTTATTTGACCTGAAAAACAAGCTACCAAGCCGTGACAGATAACTTTCCGGGAACGCCGAGCCCCAGCTCGGCACGGGATAGTCAAAGCGATTACTGACTATTGGTGACTACGCCGAGCTGGGGCTCAGCACTCCCGGAATCAATAGGCCAGTTTTATTTATCTGTCCCGCTTTAAATAAGTGTTAATTTAACGACAACAACCAGTAACTGCGCTCCGGGTAATTAACGTCATGAACGGGCAATTCTTTGAATCCTTGTTTACTATACAGATTGCGCATTCCATAGGCTTGCAGGTCTGTTCGACCTATCCGATAATCAAACTTATGTCGGCGTAACTCCAAAATTAATGTGGCAGATAACTGCTCTGCAACACCCAATCTACGATATTTTGATCTTACACCCAGACCACCCACATAAAAAGTTCGCTGGTTATTATTAGCAAGAAAATCCAAATCATAGCCACCGGAAATCTTAAAAAAAGTCTGATCACGCGGATCATCAGACTCCACAACCAACTCCTGCCCAAGCATATAACCTATTGGACGACCTTCTTGTTTATGCCTTGCAATGACCAGTATGGCATTCTTTCTCATCATTTCGACACCCAGTCCAAACATGATTCTTGCCGCTGAAAAACTCTCGTTCCAGGGTGGCTCACTGAATACTTCGCAAATAATATCTGCCAGATCCGATATCAAAAGACCGTATTGATCTGACCTTAAATCATTCAATGTGATGACTTGAACATCAAAAAAGTCAGCCATAGTTAATCAGACTTTTTGGCAGATAATCGGTACCAAATAAAGAGTGAAATCAAGATTATTGGAAATAAGGTTACCGAAAACTCTGCCGGTGAACAATCACGATTACAGTTAATTAACATCAATACAAATAAAAAAATTAAAACGCCTAACGTGGTTAATATTCTCATGTCTGACGTCAACTATCTTGGCTGGTTACGAGCCTGTGGCGACTGTGGTCTCGTTAAAAATATTACAAATCTGAAGGCAGGTATTGAGATTATCTTTTTTAAATTGCTCCCCACTATAGCCAATCCTAGGCTGCTTCCAAAACTTGACGATCAAGGTTGATTTTCATGTTGGTTTCCGAAACTTCAAGCAAACTGTCTTCTACCTTGTAATTTTCTTTCTCCTTGAACCAAGAAAGAACTTTAGCGAGATGCCAAATTGTTATGCTCCCCTCATGGATAGGCGAGGGAAAAGTTGACTGATATTTGATATAAATATTTCTGATATTTTGACGGCTGCATCCCAAAATATCAGCAATATCGGTTAAGCCAACAAAATCGGGCGTAGCTTCGATTAACTTTGCTTTAGGAATTACTTTATTAACATCTCTTAGTGCGCTTGAGACTGCTTCTAATGCCGATCTGGCCTCTCTTGTGAAATTCAGCGCGATTCGCCCTGGTCGTCCAATCCCGATAATGGCATCATCACATCCTGCCTCATAAAATTGATCTAACAGGGATTCCGGTTCGCATTCAAGGGAAGTAATATCAAACTTCAGCGTAAAATCATAATCAGTCATCGCTTATTCCTCACCAATATCTGTGTGCTTTTGCATAATGCAGTTATCAACAATGCGTCTAATTTGCTTGGCGTGGTTTCCCGGATTTTTGGGTGTACTCCAAATGCTTGCCCTGCAAAATTCACCGCACCTACATTCTTTATCGTTGTAAGGGCAATACATTTGCCCCATGCATGAGATCCACCTTCTACAATTCTCCACCCCTTACTTGACGCATATTCTAAAGCGGCCGCGATCTCTTTTTTCTGATGGGGCATTATTGATCTCGAAAATTTTCCCACATAGTAGTATTACAGCAAGAAGTTGTCAAATGACAATTATAGATATTGAGCAATCTCAGGTATATTTAAACAAACGACAATAAAGCTTCATTTATCTGGGTCATGCCTTTCCAGGTAAATATGATTCACTTCTATTTTTAGCACGTTGTGACAGTGAAAGCGGCGTAAGTATTCACCCTTACACTTCTAACCTTTGGATCTCTCGCCATAGGAGAAAGATGCTCAAGACGAACGATTAAGGCGTGACACTTTTGACTATTAACAATCACGGTGAACCCAGAAAGAGTAACGATACGTTATAGGGGTAGAAAATTTTCTACCCTTAGCACATCGTAATTTGCAACGTTAGTCGCGGGTTAGCGACAGCGTAACCCGACAAATCGAAGTGTCTATAAATCAATTGTATGCTTTGTAATTGCCATCCATGACAACTGGATTCCGGCCAACCCTCGCTTAGCTCTCCCGGCCGGAATGACGGACTTTTTGGTACTTGGCGCATCATTCTGCTGCTCAGTGTCCCGACTTAAATTAGTAGCCAAAAAATCAAACCGTCAAAAAACCGGAAGTGAAAAAATGACAGGCAAAAAAAAAGCCCTTCGACTAATCGTAAGGACTTGATTCATTTTATCTTTGGTGGTGGGTCGTGCGCGATTCGAACGCGCGACCATCGCATTAAAAGTGCGGTGCTCTACCGGCTGAGCTAACGACCCAACAAAGAAGACTCATTATAAAGATATTTTAAGATCTTGCAACTATTATTTTAACTTATTTTTGATATTGTGTTGGATCGGTTATGCCGGCTTCGGCAAATCCGGCTTTTCTTATGCGGCAAGCATCGCATACACCACAGGCGCGGCCTTGTTTATCAGCTGAATAACAAGATACGGTATCCTGATAATTGACGCCCAAGGCAATCCCCTGTTTTATAATTTCGGCTTTACTCATTGCAATCAGGGGTGTGTGTATACTGAAATGACCACCTTCAGCGCCGGCTTTAGTCGCCAAATTGGCTAGTTGCTGAAAAGCTTGAATAAATTCAGGACGACAATCAGGATAACCGGAATAATCAACGGCATTAACACCAATAAAGATGTCGCGTAAATTTAAAACTTCCGCCCAACCCAAAGCAAATGACAGGAAGATGGTATTTCTTGCGGGCACATAAGTGACGGGTATGCCTGTCTGAGGCGTATCAGGCACTGCGATATGCTCGTCAGTCAAGGCTGACCCGCCGATGGCACCTAATCCCAGCTTAATGATTTTATGATCTTCTACCTGATAATCAGAAGCGATCTGCGCTGCGGCTACCAACTCGGCATTATGCCGTTGTCCGTAATCAAAACTTAAGGCGTAACAGATGTATCCCTGTTGTTTTGCGAGAGCGAGAACGGTAATTGAATCTAATCCACCGGATAGAAGAATAATGGCTTTTTTTTGCATAAGTTTTTATTTACCTTGGGCATCATCCCAAAGTAGTTTGTGTAATTGGATTTGAAAACGAACAGGCAACCTGTCCTGAAGAATTTTTTCGGCAAGTGCGGTTGGATTTTGCTGACCCATCACCGGTGAAAACAAAATTTCACAGCGTTCAAGCAGACCGTGTTCAGTTAAGGCCGATTTTGACCAGTCATAGTCTTCATCATTGCCAATCACAAACTTAACCTGATCTTGGCTGTTGAGAAAATGAATGTTTTGATAAAGGTTTTTACTTAATTCACCTGAACTGGGCGTTTTAAGATCCATGACTTTAATAGCACGCGGATCTACCGCCGATATATCGATTGCGCCACTGGTTTCCAACGAAACAATAAAGTCTTTATCCAGCAATTGTGTAATCAGCTCAAGACAGGCGGGTTGTGCCAGCGGTTCACCACCGGTTACGGTAATGTATTTGGTGCCGTATTGTTCGGCCTGAACAATAATGTCTGCAATCTTTATTTTTTTACCGCCGGTAAAAGCATAGGTCGTATCGCAATAAACGCATCGCAGGGGACAACCGGTTAGCCGAATAAATACAGTGGGCAATCCCACTGTATTTGACTCGCCCTGAAGAGAATAAAAAATTTCAGTGATACGAAGTGAGCTCACCATCAATTTTTAACTTCATCAAGCTTAAGCAGTTTTTTTTCTGCCAGCACCGCCGCCGGTGACTTGGGATATTCGGTGGTAACGCGTGTTAAATACTCACGCGCTTTTGCAGGATTTTTCTGTTCCATTTCCAGATAACCCAACTTTAATAATGCGTCCGGTACTTTTGTACCATTGGGATACTTTTCAATAACGCCATTAAATGCTTTACGTGCCGCATCGTTATCCTGTTTAACCCGATACGCTTCACCCAACCAATATTGGGCATTATTGGCATAGATACTGGAGGGATACTTGCTTAGATAAGTATTGAATAGCGCGATAGACTGATCGGTGCGTCCATTTCTAAGTTCGTTATAAGCGTCGTAATAGTCCTTTTTTTCAGGTGCAGGCACTTGCGCTTCATCGGACTTTGCTTTGGACGCTTGATCAAGCGCAGGCGCGGATTCATTAGACGATACCGGCTTGCCAGCCGGAGCGGGTTCATTTGCAGGCACCGGTACGGCTTCTGGTGCCGGCGCTAAAGAATCACTCGCTTTAGACTCGGCATCACCCGTACCCACCGCTTCCGAAGTGCTTTCGGTAGCGGGCTGAGCAACGCCATTGCCCTTATTCTCGATACCTTGCAGGCGTTCGTCAAAATCAGCATACATGGTACTCTGATGCTTTTTCAACTCATCAATACGATACGCCTGCTCGTCTATCTTGCCCGTCAGTTGTTGCACTTCAGCTTGCAATTGCTCAAGACGCCCCATCAACTCATACACCGTATTGGTTGACGGCGCATTGGCAGGAACGGGAGCTGCCGATGTGGGGTACGATGAATGGTCGATGACAACCGGCGGTTCTGCATAAACACTACTGCAAGCAGACAGTAAGAGTACAAGGCTGGCTTTTTTCATTTAACTATCTACTTAGGTTGGTAAACTATCTCAACACGACGATTTTGCTCCCAGGCAGACTCATCATTGCCTAAGGCTGCGGGTTTTTCTTCACCATAACTTACAAGTTGCAACTGATTTTCAGAAACCCCTTTAACTTTCATCATACTGGCTACTGACTTTGCACGCTGCTCGCCCAAAGCAATATTGTACTCACGGGAACCACGTTCATCCGCATTACCTTCCAAGGTGATGTGTTGGCTTGGGTTTGCAATCAAATATTGCGCATGCGCTGCAATGACTGGAATAAAATCAGGCATGACTTCACTGCTATCCAGCATAAAGTAAACAGTTCTTTTTGATAAGGGGTTGTTGGGATCGTTAAATTCCGGCCCTAAAGTGCTGGCATAATCACCATTACCTGACATGCCATTCATGCCTGAGCCGTTCATTTCTGAACCATTTAAGCCTGCGCCTTTATTTAAGCCACTGGTCGAAGCATCATTGATACCGCTGGTATCATTTTGACTGCCGTCAGTCAGACTGGTGTCTTTTTCATCCGAATCACTACAGGCCGATAACAACAGTGTACCAATAGCCAAGGCCAATAATGTTTTATTCAATTTCATCTTTCAATTCCCAAATATAAGTACAAACTATAAAAATAACCGCGATTTAGCGAAAATACTAAGGAGCCCATGAAGGCTCACGAACTTCACCGCTATTAAAAACCAACTTTTGCTGCATTTTACCATCTAATGACACTGCCGATAAGAATCCTGTACGTCCTTTTTTTGAAGCATACAGAATCATGGCACCATTCGGCGCAAAACTGGGTGACTCATCTGATGGCCCACTCGTTAACACATTAATGGCTCGAGTTCCCATGTCCATGACAGCAATACGGTAATCATTGCCATTACCGTGCACCATAACCAGACTTCTACCGTCCGGTGAAAAACTGGCTCTGGCATTATAACCGCCAGAAAAGGTCAGTCTTTTTTCCTGCCCGCCTTGACTGGAAACCATATAAATTTGTGGTTTACCGCCTCTGTCGGAGGTAAAAACAATGCTGCTGCCATCGGGCGACCAGCTAGGCTCGGTATCAATAGCAAAACTTTTAGTCAACTTGGTTAATGAGCGTGTCGACACATTTAAAACAAAAATATCAGGACTTCCATCCTTGGATAAGGTTAACGCTAATCGAGTCCCGTCAGGCGACCAAGCCGGCGCACCATTGATGCCTGGAAATTCAGCAACGCGAACTCGCTCACCGGTAGCCAGTGTTTGTACATAAATGGCTGCTGTTTTCCTCTCAAAGGAGACATAAGCCAATTTTTTGCCATCAGGCGACCAGGCAGGAGACATCAAGGGTTCAACTGATGATGCCACGGGTTGTGGATTAAAGCCGTCCGCATCAGCCACTTGAAGCTGTTGTGATTGCTGTTTACTGCCTTGATTATTGGTCGTGATATAAGCAATGCGGCCGCTAAATACGCCTTTTTTGCCGGTTAACTTTTCAAAAATAAGATCACTGATATGATGAGCGGTTCTACGTAAATCAGCCGTCGAAGAGGTCATTTTGTAACCTAATAACTGCCCGCCTTTATAGACATCAAGCAATTGAAATTGAACGCTATACTGGCCGCCGCCTGCATCAACAACCAGCCCTATTACCATGTAATTTTGCCCCAACGCCTGCCAGTCTTTAAAATTAACCGCCGCTGCCGTGCTCGGTCTGCTTGGCATACCTTGTTCGGCCATCATTTTAAAATAACCGCTGCGCTCCAGATCGGCATTGACAACAGCACTAATATTAACCGGAGCGCTCTGTGAGGCAAAAGGAACGACTGCAACAGGCACCGCGCTTTCAATACCTTCAGTAATTTCAATGGTCAGCGCTGCATGAGCCATTGACACATTAAGAGCCAATAGCATCACTAATAAAATTCTTTTAAAAAAATTCACATTCATCTCTACGTCCGCACACAAAAAAAACGATTTAATTATCACACACGATCACTTGGAACATGTACAAAACAACTTGAGCCCACTATCTTCTCACCCCAGCCCTCTCCAGCAGGAAAGCACCTGTATTTTGCATTGGCATCTGGACACTTTGCAAGGTAACTCGCAATAAATAACCCAACCCTATCGCTCCCACGCTCCGGCGTTGGGAATGCCGACAGTTAAGCATTGTAGGAGCGGGCCATGCCCGCGATGAAGAAGCTAAAGCTAAGCATTGCAGCCAAAATATCGCGGGCATGGCCCGCTCCTACGGTGTTATTGTACTTAACTGTGGGCATGACGCCGGAGCGTGGGAACCAGGCTGATTCTGCGGGTTATTTTCTGCGTACTGCCTTGAACCTTCTATCCCCAGCCCTCTCCAGCAGGAGAGGGAGTTTGTCTTTTGCATTGTCATCGTAACTATTTTATTTAGGATTAAATAAAAACTGAAACGATCTGAATTCTCTGGCAAATAGATCTTTATCTTTAGGTACAGGTAATGGCGATGCTTTGTTAACAGCGTTTTCTGCCGATCGGTCAAAAATCTCATCACCACTACTGGAAACAACTTCAGCATCAATCACGGTGCCATCAGACATTAACTTGACCCGGATTGTACACTTTAAACCTTCTGTAGCCGATACAGGACGAATCCAGCTTCGATTTACTTTTTGTTGAATGGCAATTTTTGCCTGCGCCGCTTCGCTCGCTTGCGCCGCTATTTTTGCTTGGGCGGCTTGAGCCGCCTCTGCCTTGGCTTGCGCTGCTGCCTCCGCAGCTTTCGCTTGTGCAGCCGCCTCGGCTTTAGCTTGTGCAGCCGCCTCGGCTTTGGCTTGTGCAGCCGCTTCAGCTTTAGCTTGTGCGACCGCTTCGGCTTTGGCTTGTGCAGCCGCTTCGGCCTTGGCTTGTGCTTGAGCTGCTGCCGCTTCGGCTTTCGCCTGTTTAGCTGCTTCAGCTTTTGCTT
>JBAXTQ010000066.1:0-16117 GCA_037130115.1 Methylococcaceae bacterium | reverse complement strand
AATAAAGCACGTAGGGGATGCCAATTATTTTTAAGGAATGCTCTGAATGGCTGGAGTTTCGACTTAAACTTGACGATGGCAGCGTGCGTTGGCTGTTCGGCAACGCCATGCCGGAACGGGAAGCCGATGGTGCTACGCTCTGGCATGGTTTTATTACTGATATCACTGAACGAAAGCACGCCGAAATTATATTCCGCGCCATATTTGATCAATCCAGCTTTTTGGCCGGCATTCTCGATCAAGCCGGTAGATTAGTCGAGGTCAACAGCGCCGCCTTACTCTTGACCAATTCATCACAGGAAGCACTGATTGGTCAGTATTTTCCGGATACCCCGTGGTGGAGCAATGCGCAGGATAGAGCCAAGCTGATTGAAGTGTTGGAGCTTGCTTATCAAGGCGAGGTCGCCTGCTTTGAGGCGACCCACACAACACCTAATGGAAAAAGTATCAACGTCATGTTTAATGCCATGCCCATTGCCCTGGAAAACAACACCTACCTGGCAGTCTTTGGCGTAGACATCACCGAACGCATGGAATTACTAAAGTCAAGAGATCGGCAACTTGAACTCCAACAAGAAGCAAAGCTTATATTGCAGCTTGCCAATAAAGAACAGCAGGCCATTTTTGACTCCGCCACCTCGGGCATAGCACTGATCAAGCAAGGCATTATCCAACGCTGTAACCGTAAACTGGAGGCGCTTTTAGGTTATGCGTCCGCAGAATTTATTGATACCGCCCTGCTGCAAATCTGCCCAACGGACACTGAAACAGCCTGTTATCAAAATTGCCTAAATCGCTTGCCCATTACTTTTCAACGCCTTGAACGACAGCTCATACGTAAGGACGGCAGCCTTTTTTGGGCCAGGCTGTCAAGTCAAGCACTGGACAATGCTGATCTTGATTTAGGTGTCGTGTGGACTATTGACGACATTACCTTAGAGTACGAAACCGCCGAAATATTACGCAAAGCCAAGGAGTTGGCCGAGAAAGGAGAACGAGTAAAAAGTGAGTTTCTGGCCAATATGAGCCATGAAATTCGTACCCCCATGAATGGCGTCCTGGGCATGTTGGACTTGCTTACAGATACCGATATGACCCCCACCCAACGGGAATGGCTTGATACTGCCCACAGCTCGGCGGAAACCTTACTGACAATCATCAATGATATTCTCGACCTGTCCAAGCTGGAAGCTAATCAAGTTGATTTGGAGCACGTTAACTTTAATCTGGTTGATTTACTTGATGATATTTGCGTATTAATGGCCGGACGCGCCCATGCCAAGGATCTGGAATTAACCTGTTTAGTGCCGGCCAGCCTGCCGTTATGCTGGCAGGGTGATCCCTTGCGCATTCAACAAGTCGTCACCAATTTACTCAGTAATGCCGTAAAATTTACCGAACAGGGTGAAGTGTCTCTTAATGTCGGCATAACCCCCGCCGCTGTGACGGGAGACAAGGATACGCTTAAATTTGAAATCCGTGATACCGGCATCGGTATTAGTGATACCGCCTTGTCACGCTTGTTTAAATCTTTTTCGCAGGCCGACAACAGTACCTCCCGCCGCTTTGGCGGTTCCGGATTGGGCTTGTTTATCAGCAAAAGACTGGTCGAGCTTATGGGCGGCACGCTGGGACTGGAAAGCGTCCTTGATCAAGGCTCTTGTTTTTGGTTTACCTTGCCACTGCGGCCCGGTGTGCAACCGGAACGATCGCTGCAAGCTTACCATCTTGCCGGCAAACAGGCGCTGATTGTCGATGATAATGCCACCAACCGTTATATCCTTACCCATTATCTAAGCGGTTGGGGGCTGACAGTCAACGCCTTCGATAGTGGTATGTCGGCACTGGTACACCTACAGACCTTGGCCTGCAAGGGAAGCTCTTATGATGTCATCGTGCTGGACAGGCAAATGCCGGTGATGGACGGTTTAACCTTGGCAAAATGTATGGCGCAAATACCGGCGCTGGCCAAGCTGCCCGTTATTTTATTATCCTCCTGCCATCAACTTAATTTAGCTGATTATCAAGATACCGGGATTGTTCAATGCTTGCAAAAACCTGTACGCCAAGCGCCGCTCTTCGATGCTCTGGTTAATGCTATACAGGGATACTCACCCACGCCCAAGCAACCCGTTAAAGCACAAATACAGCTCCCTACCCCCAGTTATCACGACAAAAAAATACTGGTAGTCGAAGATAATAAAATTAATCAAATGGTCATTTTCGACAAACTGGCCAAGTTTAATATCGTGCCAGAGCTTGCTGAAAACGGTCAACTGGCGCTGGATAAACTCGCGCAATCCACTTATGATTTGATTTTTATGGATTGTCACATGCCGGTTATGGATGGTTATATCGCCACCCACGAACTGCGCTTATTGGAAACCCGCCAAGGGTTGCCGTCGCAAACGGTAATCGCGCTCACCGCCAATGCCATGGACGGTGAACGTGAAAAATGCCTGACGGCAGGCATGAGCGATTATTTAACCAAACCCATTGTTTCCGAACAATTAGCTACCCTGTTGGCAAAGTACTTAAGCTCACCAACGCTTGCAATAACGCCCGTCCTGGCTACAGAACAAAAGCCGGCAGAAAACGAGTGAAATTCAACAGCCGCGCTTAAAAAGCAATAAATAATAACAGCGACTTACTCAGCGAGATGATTGCGATATTTTTAACAGAAGCGCCCCAACAGCTCCATGAATTGACCCGGTATCAGGCGCAAGGTAAACTGCCAGAATCGGCCGCTACCGCACACGCCCTTAAAGGCTCCGTCGGTCACTTTTATAGCGTACAAACCCAGGTTTGCACTCCAAATTGACGGGTCGCGTAGGTTAGTCTTTATTGCGAGTTGCCTAAAGACCGGAGTACAAACCTGGGTTTGTGCGCCAAATTGACAAGTCGCGTAGGTCGGGTTAGCGACAGCCTAACCCGACACAGCTTATTTAAAAAACAAGACTCACTTAACAAGGGTCGTATCGACACATCCATACCCGGCAAGTTGTTGGTATTACTGCTATAAACAGCATCGAGAAATCCGTGATTAAGCAAGAAGGGTGTGATCACCTGCATAAAATAGTCAGTCAGTTGCCTGGCATGGTCTACCAATTTCGTCTATATCCTGACGGTCATACTTGTTTTCCTTACGTCAGTGAAGGTATTCGGGACATTTACCGGCTCAATCCGGAAGATGTGCGTGAGGATGCGTCCAAAATTTATGCCCTGACTTACCCGGATGACTACGACGATTTGTGGACATCCCTCCACCAATCAGCACAAAAATTGACACTGTGGAACCATGAGTTTCGGGTGCAACTTGCTGATGGCACGCTAATCTGGCTACTCGGCAAGGCAACACCGGAACGGGAAGCCGATGGCGCTACGCTCTGGCACGGGATCATCACGAACATCACCGAGCACAAAGAGATTGAAGTGACACTGCGGCGTAGTGAGAAACTGTTATCGATCATAACAGCATCCTCTCATGATGCCATGATCATGCTTGACAAAGCAGGGCTTATCAGCTTCTGGAATGAAGCCGCTGAAAAGATATTCGGGTACGCCCGCGCAGAAGTGCTGGGCCAAAATCTACACGCGATGCTAACGCCCCTGCCCTTTATGAAAGACCATCTGCGTGCCTTTCCGCATTTTCAGAAAACCGGCCAGGGAAAATTTATTGGCACAACTTACGAGGTTTCCGGGCTTCGCAAAGGCGGTATCGAGTTTCCCATGGAGCTATCGCTTTCCGCAGTACAGACGGAAGAGGGCTGGCATTCCGTTGGCATTGTGCGAGATATCAGCAGGCGCAAACAAGCGGAAGAAAAGCTCGTCAAAGCCAGCGCCTTGCAGAACGCTATTTTTAATAGCGCCAATTTCTCAAGTATTGCCACCGATGCAAAAGGCGTGATTCAAATATTTAATGTCGGTGCAGAACGTATGTTGGGCTACACGGCCGATGAAGTGCTAAACAAAATCACGCCCGCAGATATTTCTGATCCGGAAGAAATTATCGCCCATGCCAAAACCCTCACCCAAGAACTTAAAACACCTATTGCACCCGGCTTTGAAGCTTTAGTCTTTAAAGCCTCACGCGGCATTGAGGATATCTACGAACTCACCTATATCCGTAAAGATGGCAGTCGCTTTCCGGCTATCGTGTCAGTTACGGCGCTACGGGATGCGCAAGATGCGATCATCGGTTATCTGCTGATTGGCACCGACAACACCGCCCGCAAACAGATTGAGAGCGACCAAATTCTTGCGCAACATTTACGTGACTTACAGTTCTATACGCGCTCGTTAATCGAAGCCAACATTGATGCGCTGATAACCACCGATTCAGCCGGCATTATTACCGATGCCAACCAGCAGACCGAAGCACTGACCGGTTACACGCGTAACGAATTGATTGGCACCGCATTCAAAAATTATTTTACTGATCAAGAACAAGCCGAAGCCGCCATTAGGCAGGTGCTCAGTGAAATGAAGATCTATAATTACGAGCTGACCATGCTGGGTAAAGACGGTAAGGAAACTCCCGTTTCCTATAATGCAACCACCTTCTACGATCAAAACGGGAAACTGCAAGGCGTGGTTGCCTCGGCACGCAACATGACCGAACGCAAGCTGCTGGATCAGGCGCTATTGAAAAAGCACGCCGAGCTTCAACGCGCAAAACTGGGCGCGGAAAAGGCCAACCTCGCCAAATCCGAATTTCTTTCCAGCATGAGTCATGAGCTACGCAGCCCGCTTAATGCCATCCTCGGCTTTGCCCAGTTGTTGGAGTCCGATAGTCCACCCCCCACGCTACTTCAGACAGAAAGCATCAACCAGATTATTGAGGCGGGCTGGCATCTGCTGACCTTAATCAACGAAATCCTGGATCTTGCGAAAATCGAATCGGGGCAAACATCGTTGTCTCAGGAGTCGGTGTCGTTAAGCGACATTATCCCTGAATGCTACACCATGATGGAGCCTATGGCGCAACAGTTTGGCATCCAAATGCTTATTCCCCACGTCGATGCCCATCATGTGATTTGTGCCGATCGATTCCGGGTGAAGCAGGTGCTGATCAACTTGATTTCCAACGCCATCAAATACAACAGCCAACCGGGTACAGTCGAGGTGCAATGCACCGAAAATACGCAGGGGTACATTCGTGTGAGCGTTCGGGATACCGGCGCAGGTCTGCATCCCGAACAGCTAATGCAGTTATTTCAACCGTTTAACCGTCTCGGCCAAGAGTCCAGTAACCGGGAAGGCACCGGCATCGGCCTCGTGGTGGCCAAGCAACTGGTCGAACTCATGGGGGGGACTATAGGCGTAGACAGTAGTATCGGAGGGGGCAGCGTGTTTTGGATTGAACTCCCCGTAATGACTGAGCGACTCCATCCTGCCCTGAAAAACAGCGCGACCGTGTCATTGCCCAGCCCACCGGAAGCTCTAAAAGCGCCGCGACAAACCCTGCTTTATATAGAGGACAACCCAGCCAACCTGAAACTGGTTCAGCAAGTCATTGCACGCCATCCCAACCTGCGCCTGCTGACCGCTGTAAATGCAACCAGCGGCATCCAGATAGCTCGCAGTTTGCAGCCCGAGGTGATCCTGATCGACATTAATCTGCCCGGCATTAACGGTATCGAAGCACTGCATATTCTGCACTCGGATTCGTCTACGGCGCACATCACCGTCATTGCACTGAGCGCCAATGCCATGCCCGAAGATATTGAAAAAGGTCTGAAGGCAGGGTTTTTTAGTTATATTACCAAACCCATTAACGTCAAAATATTTATGGCTACCTTGGATAGCGCCTTTGCACTTGTAAAAAGAGATAAATCATGACCAACAATCAACAACCCAAAGCTTCAAACATCCTGATTGTGGATGATACACCCGCCAATGTATTGCTATTGGTAAGAATGCTCACCCAGCGCGGTTACCTGGCGAGGCCGGTTTCCAGCGGCAAACTGGCATTGGATGCAGCACGCACGGAACGGCCTGACCTGATTTTGCTCGACATTAACATGCCGGAAATGAATGGCTACCAAGTCTGTGAGCAACTTAAGGCCGATCCATCGCTGAAAGATATTCCGGTGATTTTTCTCAGTGCCCTCAATGCAACCACTGACAAAGTGACCGCTTTCGCAGCTGGCGGTGTGGACTACATAGCCAAGCCTTTTCAACTCGCGGAAGTTAATGCGCGTGTGGAAACCCATCTTAAAATAAACTCATTGCAACGCCAACTGAGTGCGCATAACGCAAATCTTGAACAGCAAGTGGCAGAACGAACCCGGGACCTGGCGTTAGCGCTGGAGCGGTTGCAGGAACAAGGAAAACTAAAAGATGATTATTTGAGCATGATATCCCATGAGTTACGCACCCCTGCCAACGGGATTTTGGGTATCGGAGAATTACTTTTAGACCTGTGCCCGGCCTCGGAAGATCGTACCTTTTATGCTGATCTATTCGGACAAAGCACGACACGACTCATCAAACTCATTGAAGATGCGACCCTAATCGCTGACATGCAGAGTCTGGCCTTAAAAAGTAGCGAGGCAATAAATGTCCCGGCACTGATTGAAGAGTCCAGAACGTGTCTTCCTGACCTAAAGATTTCAATTGAACCCACCGTTGACCTGAGTACATTTTTTCTTAAGGGTTATCAACCGTTACTAAAAAGAGCCTTTAAATCGATGCTTGTGCTGGCAACTTATTTCTCCCTGAATCCGGATACCGTTACTATAACAGCGGTAATTGATGCGAACGTTCTGCGTGTGCGGATTGCCTTGAATGACTTGTCACTAAACAATACGCAGCTTACCGACTTTTTTAAGATTGAATCGACTGCGCGGGCGGAATCGACGGCTGAATCACTGGGGCTTTCGCCCATCGTGGCTCACCAAATTATGACCGCCATTGGCGGCGATTTGAGATTGATTAAAGAAGACGCAAACAACAGTTATCTGGAAGCCCTGTTTATAAAAGAATAACATCCATACGCGATTTTGGGAGCGACTGTGGGAGCGATGCCCACCGAACATGCTTATAGTGTTTGATGTATCCTTTAGTATCGATATTGTTTATCTGATATATTGTTACCCCCGGAATTTTACTTAACTCTTTTACCACGAGTTTACATCATTATTTCTAACAGCAATTTCACCAAAAAAACAAGTCTGGCTTGGATAATACTGAGTGTCGGTTTACTAACGACTGTGTTGGTCAGTCTTCAGGTCAAGCAGAACGTTGAACAAGCAGCGGTGAAGCAATTTGCTTTTAGCTGCGATCAAATCACCCTTAAACTTCAAGAACACTTGGAGGCTTATGCGCTCGTTCTTAAAGGGAGCCGTGCTTTTTTTGCAGGCTCAAGTACTGTTGAACGCCAAGAGTGGAAAGCCTACATAGACAGCCTGCAAGTAGAGCAAAGTATTCCCGGCATCCAGGGGATTGGTTTTGCAAAAGTCATTCCGGCCGCCCAACTTGCCCGCCACATCGCCCAGATTCGCGGTGAGGGCTTTCCCGACTACACCGTGCACCCGCCGGGTGAGCGTTCCCTCTATACGGCCATCATTTACATTGAACCCTTCACCGACCGCAATCTGCGGGCTTTTGGTTTTGATATGTACGCCGAACCGGTCAGGCGATTAGCCATGGAACAGGCTCGCGATACCGGCGAGACGGCATTATCGGGCAAGGTTGAACTGGTACAAGAGACCGGTACGGATGTCCAGGCCGGGGTACTTATGTATCTACCGGTCTATCGCATCGGCGCACCGGTGGACACAGTGGGGCAAAGACAAGCGGCGCTGCAAGGTTGGGTTTACAGCCCTTATCGCATGAACGATCTCATGCTCGGCCTGTTGACTGACTGGGAGCGTCATGACGGCAAAATAGTTAATCTGGTTATTTATGATAATCAAAAGGCAACGCCTGCCAACCGACTGTTTACCAACCTGCCAACACGTGTGCCTGACGTACATTCTTTATTTTACCAGCAGCGAATAATCAACGTTAAAGGCCGGCAATGGCTACTCGTCTTTGATCATACCAAAAAGTCGTTTGCCATCAGTTACGGACAAGTATTGGCAACCCTGATCTGCGGCTTTGCGCTGAGTGGTTTGCTGTTTGGGTTGATGCGTTCAATAACCAACACGCAAGCGAATGCCGTTGGTATTGCCAATAAATTAACCGAAAAAATCCAACTCTTGTTAAGTTCAGCTGCCGAAGCGATCTACGGCATTGATTTGAACGGTGACTGTACTTTCTGCAATGACGCCTGCCTCAAGATGCTTGGCTACGCTCATTACGATGATTTGTTGGGCAAGAATATGCATTGGCAAATTCATGGAAAACATGAGGATGGAACGATATTTCCCGTTGAAGACTGCCCTATTTTTCAGGCATTTGAAAAAGGCGAGCGTATACATGTTAACAACGAAGTGCTCTGGCGTGTTGACGGCAGCTGTTTTGCTGCCGAGTATTGGTCCTATCCACAAATCCATGAAGGGCTGATTATTGGTGCGGTCGTTACCTTTATAGATATCACCGAGCGCAAGCAAGACGAAGCGCTTCTAATCGAAACAAATGTACAACTGCAAACGGAAATACAAGAAAGAAAACTGACAGAAAAGGCCTTGCGGGGAAGTGAAAACCGCTTTCGGGTCATTGCAGATAACGCGCCCGTATTAATTTGGATGGCCGGCTTGGACAAGGGCTGTTATTTCTTTAACAAAGTCTGGCTGCAATTTACCGGACGCAGCCTGCAACAGGAACAGGGTAATGGCTGGACAGAGGGAGTACACCCGGAAGATTTTCAGTTTTGCCTCGATATTTACCTAACCGCCTTTGATGCACGACAAGAATTTGTTATGGAGTATCGTTTACGCCGTTTCGATGGTGAATATCGCTGGCTGCTTGATAACGGTGTGCCGTACTACGATGAAAATAATACCTTTCTGGGTTTCATAGGCTCCTGCATTGATATTACCGAACGCAAAAATCTGGATGTGGCGCTGCTGAACAATAACATTGATCTTGAAAATGCCAAAATCAGCGCGGAAAAAGCCAACCTGGCCAAATCGGAATTTCTTTCCTCAATGAGTCATGAGCTACGCAGTCCGCTTAATGCCATCCTGGGCTTTGCCCAGTTGTTGGAGTCAGATAGTCCACCGCCCTCACAGGGTCAAGCAGAAAGCATCGTCCAGATTCTTGAGGCGGGCTGGCATCTGCTTAAGTTAATTAATGACATTCTGGATCTTGCCAAGATTGAGTCCGGGCACACGGCATTGTCTCAGGAGTCCTTGTCGTTGAACGATGTTATATTCGAATGCACTGCCATGATGGAGCCAAAATCGCAAAAGTTTGGCATCCCGATAATCATTCCCCCTATTGATACTCAATACGTTGTCTATGCTGACCGAATTCGGTTAAAGCAAGTGCTGATCAACCTGCTTTCCAACGCGATCAAATACAACAGCAAACAAGGAACTGTCGAGGTACAATGCACCGAAACTACGCCGGGGTATGGTCGCGTGAGTGTTCAAGATATCGGTGCCGGCCTGTCTCCCAAGCAGTTGGCGCAGTTATTCCAGCCCTTCAATCGTCTCGGTCAGGAGGCAGGTAACCGGGAAGGTACCGGCATCGGTCTTATAGTTGCCAAACAACTGATCGAACTCATGGGCGGCGTTATTGGCGTGAACAGTCGTGTTGGAACGGGCAGCGTGTTCTGGATTGAGCTACCGTTAATGACTGAGCCGCACCCAAACCTGGAAAAAAGCGTTACAATGGCATTGCCCAGCCCGCAGAAAGCTCTCGAAGCGCCGCAGCAAACACTACTTTATGTAGAGGACAACCCGGCCAATATGAAACTGGTCGAGCAAATCATTGCACGCCAGCCCAACCGGCGTCTGCTGACCGCTGACAACGCAACCAGCGGCATTCAGATGGCTCGTGACTATCAACCCGAGGTCATTTTGATGGACATTAACCTGCCTGGCATTAACGGCATTGAAGCCCTGCACATTCTGCGCTCAGACCCTTCTACGGCGCACCTTACCGTCATCGCGCTGAGTGCCAATGCCATGCCCCATGATATTGAAAATGGCTTGAAGGCAGGCTTCTTTAGCTATATGACCAAGCCCATCAATATCAAAGAGTTTATGGCGACACTGGATACGGCTCTGGAATTTGCAAACAAGATAAATCATGGCCTATAATCAGCAACACAAGACTTCAAACAGCCTGATCACAAAAAAATGCCCATAATCTCTGACGGGTTACGCTGTCGTTAACCTCATAGACATCAAGTTAAGACATTTCACCACGAAGACACGAAGAGCACGAAGAGCACGAAGATTTTGCTTTGGTTTTTCTTCGTGAACTTCGTGTCTTCGTGGTCTGTAATATTCTTAAGAGATTTCGATTTGTCGGGTTACGCTGTCGCTAATCCGACGCGACTGTCAGGCGTAGGCCGGAATAAGACTTTTCGAGCGCAAGCGAGAACAAGCGTTTCCGGCATCCGCTACGAGTATGCCGGAAACGCCACCACGTGCTACGCTTGGGTGGTCTTATTCCGGCCTACGCCTGAACGTAAAGCGTAACGAGGTTTGCAAGTCCCGCAGAGTATCTTATTAAATCAAGTTCCTGATGATTCTGTCAGCCCGTTAAAACTACAAAACAATATCGTAAACGATGATCAATGTAACCCAACAAGCCCTGGAACAAGCGCTGGAACAAGCGCTGCAAGTCTGTGCAGCAGAACCTATCCACCAAATAGGCAATATCCAGCCGCACGGTGCGACATTGGTATTAAGCCCTGACAACCTGCATACGGTACTTCAGGTTAGCGCCAATATTAATGATTTCATTGACTTGAAAACTAAAGAGGTACTGGGAAAGTCACTTGAAAAACTGCTGGGAAAGGCTTTTGCGCAACAAATTGAGCGGTTGATTAAATGTTCCCAAGCACACCAAACCGCTACCGGTTTAGTCACCCTTTCCCGGCAACAAATGCCCGTAGAATATGAAGCCTATATCTACAGTGCCAATGAGTTTTTGGTATTGGAACTCTGCAAGGACAGCGGCTTGCCGCCAAGGGCGCAACTGGGCGATCTGCTTATGCACATACAGGAGTCGCTGATGGCAATCGAATCAGGTACTGAAATCACTGCCTATTTTGAGCAGATTGCCGGATTGGTGCAGGCGTTGACCGGCTATGACAGTGTGATGATCTATCGTTTTGAAGCTAATTGGGACGGCGAGGTTATCGCACAAAGCCGTATTGAGGCGGCCACCTCTTATCTGGGCCTGCACTTTCCTGCCAGTGATATTCCGGCACAGGCGCGGGCACTCTACGTTAAAAACCGGGTACGCATCGTTACTGACGTCAATGACAAGCCGGTTCCTATTGTGCCAACCCTTAATCCGGTCAACGAACAACCGCTCGATATGACCTATTCGGCGCTGCGCAGTTTATCGCCGATCCATCTGGAATATTTACGCAACATGGGGGTTCAGGCTTCCATGGTGATTTCACTGCTGCAAAATGGCCGTCTGTGGGGCTTGATTTCTTGCCATCACCTGACGCCAAAACAGGTGTCATTTACCACGCGGGAAGCTGCTTTGTTTATCTCCCGAATGGCCTCAATAGAACTAACATCCATTGAAATAAAAGCCGAGCGCAACCTGCTCGGCCGGGCTTCGCAGATAAAAACCGCGTTTCTTAAAGCCATCACCACCCAGTCAGAAACCGATGTTTTACAGAATGTAAGCCCCAATCTTCTGGATTCAGTCGATATTTCAGGCCTGATTGTTGTTGTTGAAGGCAAGCATTATTTACAGGGACTCGTACCCGAACCTGCGGCTATTGATGCACTTCTGGATTGGCTGGCTAAACAATCAATAACCGATATTTTCAGTTGCGATCACTTGTCCGAAAAGTTCCCCCCCGCCAGTGCCTATAAAGAAATTGTATCCGGAATTATAGCGACAACGCTTACCAGCGATATGCGCAATTGCCTGGTGTGGTTGCGAAAAGAGAACATGCGCACAGTAAAATGGGCAGGAAGTTACGAAAAAGGTCTGGTGCAAACCCCGGAGGGCGGTTACTCTCTTAACCCCCGGAACTCCTTTGAAAGCTGGTCTGCATTAGAACATGGTCACAATACCCCTTGGTCGGCACTTGAGATCAATATCATTAAAGCCTTTGGGCGAACCCTGTCAGAAGGTTTGTTGCAAAAACATAAAACCCGGCTGGCAGAAAATGAACGCTTGGAAGCGCTGGAGCGCTTACATAAAATCGCCAATTGGTTGCCGGGGGTGGCCTATCAATTTCGCTTGCTACCTGACGGCAGCGTCAACTTTCCTTATATCAGCGACGGTCTTTGGGATATCTATCGACTCCGCCCTGCCGATGTTTGTAAAGATGCCTTCAAAGTATTTTCCTTGGTTCACCCCGACGATTATGATGCTATGTGGCTATCCATTCATCAATCAGCACAAAACATGTCGTTGTGGAACCATGAATATCGAGCCCGGTGTAAAGATGGTACGGTGCACTGGCTTTACGGCAACGCATTACCGGAACTGGAAGCTAATGGATCAATACTCTGGCATGGCTTTGTTAGTGACATTACCGAACGCAGACACATGGATCAGGCACTGCTGAAAAAGAATGTTGATCTTGAAAAGGCCAAAATCAGCGCAGAAAAAGCCAACCTGGCCAAATCCGAATTTCTTTCCTCAATGAGCCATGAGCTGCGCAGCCCGCTTAATGCCATCTTGGGCTTTGCCCAGCTGTTGGAGTCCGACATATCAACGCCCACAACGAGTCAAGCAGAAAGCATTACTCAGATTGTTGAGGCGGGCTGGCATCTGCTTACGTTAATTAATGAAATTCTGGATCTTGCCAAGATCGAGTCCGGGCAGACCTCATTGTCTCAGGAGTCCTTGTCGTTGAACGACATCATCGTTGAGTGCTGTACCATGTTGGAGCCCAAGGCACAAAAGTTTGGCATCCGGACAATTATTCCACCTATTGATGCTCAATACCTTGTCTATGCTGATCGAATTCGGCTAAAGCAAGTACTGATCAACTTGCTTTCCAACGCGATAAAATACAACAGCCAACAGGGAACCGTCGAGGTACAATGCACCGAAAATACGCCGGGGTATATTCGCGTGAGCATTAAGGATACCGGTGCCGGCCTGTCTCCCGAGCAGTTGACGCAGTTATTCCAGTCGTTCAATCGTCTCGGCCAAGAGTCGGGTAATAAAGAAGGCACCGGTATCGGTCTTATGGTTGCCAAACAACTGATAGAACTCATGGGCGGCGTTATTGGCGTGGACAGTCGTGTTGGAACGGGCAGCGTGTTCTGGTTTGAGTTCCCCTTAATGATTGAGCCACACCCGGACTTGGAAGCCGGTGTTGTAAAGGCATTGCCCAACCCGCAGAAAGCTCTCGAAGCGCCCCGACAAACGCTGCTTTATGTAGAGGACAACCCCGCCAACATGAAACTGGTCGAGCAAATCATTGCACGCCATCCCAACCTGCATTTGCTGACCGCTGTAGACGCAACCAGCGGCATTCAGATGGCTCGCGATTATCAGCCCGAGGTCATTCTGATGGACATTAACCTGCCTGACACCAATGGTATAGAAGCCCTGCACATTCTGCGCTCAGACCCTTCTACGGCGCACCTTACCGTGATTGCGCTGAGTGCCAATGCCATGCCCCGTGATATTGAAAATGCCTTGAAGGCAGGCTTCTTTAGTTATATTACCAAACCCATCAACGTTAAAGAATTTATGGCGACACTAAATAGTGCTCTGGCATTTGCAAACGAGACAAATCATGACCGACAGTCGGAGGGTGATTTATAGAACCGTTTTATTATAAGCCCCGGGTTAGCGACAGCGTAACCGCATAGACATCAACTTAAGATATTTCACCACGAAGACACGAAGAACACGAAGATTTTTCTTTGGTTTTTCTTCGTGAACTTCGTGTCTTCGTGGTGAATTAGTATGGTGGTGCGCGATGCGCACCCTGCCTGGCTAAACAGTAGTATTGCGAAACTTCATTATTTAAACATGCCTTATCTCTTGCTTTGCCTTGTTTTTCTTATTACCGGCTGCGCTCTTCAAAAACCCGGGCAAACCCCTGTTATTTTTGCTGAACCGCATACTACGCCTTCGTTTGTTATACCGACCGTTAAAGAACGAATGCTCTACCTGGCCCGCCAGGAATGGGAATTGTTCGGCCGACCCGAAATCAGTTATGATAGTGAGCCACCGATAATCACTTATTCGAATATCGTCACCCAAGGCCGCGAAACCCTGCCGCCTTTTTTTAGCCGGATATTCATGTATTGGTATGCGGCGACAGACTTGCCGATAATCGGCTATGACGGGAAAATAAACCCTTGGTCAGGCGCTTTTATTGTCTGGTTGGCCCGCAGTGCCGGTGTACCGGAAAGTGATTTGCCTTCTACCGTTTTGCATTGGGATTATATTCAGTATATGCTGACAGCCGGTTCCAAAAACAGCTTTGTCAGTCATGCCATCAACGCTTACTCCCCCAAGCCCGGAGACATTATTTGCGCACCTCGTGGAGAAGCGTTTATCCAGTCAATCCACCACTATAAGGATCTAAAGCGCGGGCCTTACCACTGCGATTTAGTGGTTGCAAAACGGCCCGGCGAACTTGATGTGATAGGAGGCAATGTGATGGATGCCGTTAGTATGGCGCATATAAAACTGGATGAAACAGGCAAAGTGCTGCCCACAAAAAACAGACCTTGGTTGTTAGTAATAGAACAGCGAAATTAAAATAGACAAATAAGATGACAGGCGTAGGCCGGAATAAGACTTTTCGAGCGCAAGCGAGAACAAGCGTTTCCGGCATCCGCTACGAGTGTGCCGGAAACGCAACCACGCGTACCGCTTCTTCTGGTTCCCAAGCTGGAGCTTGGGAACGAATACAATATAGAGTGGCTTAGAAGTAAAGCAACATAAAGCTCCCTCTCCCTCCGGGAGAGGGCTGGGGTGAGGGTGGTCGAATGTCGCTTTACTTCTACATGGCTCTATAACTGCTTGATTTTATTCTCCTCACCCCAATCCTCTCCAACAGGAGAGGGAGCTTGATGGTTTTCAACTCATTGTTTTTATTATGCGAAAAAGTTGTGTAGATACCTATGCTTTAAGACGGGACAAGCAAAAAGGCTTAACCGTCAATACGGTTAACTTAATGATAAAGCATTAAAAGAGACCGTTCGCTGAGCGGAGTCGAAGCGAGTTGTCCGCTTCGACTCCGCTCAGCGAACGATTTAACCTTAAACTGTCCCAACTTAAGTAGGTAGCCAAACCTTCAAACGTTTCGGTCGAGGTTGTAAATCCCGACCTATATCATTTTATGGGCTACCAATTTAAAGCGGGACAGATAAATAAAACTGGCCTATTGATTCCGGGAGCGCTGAGCCCCAGCTCGGCGTAGTCAGTAATCGGTTTGACTATCCCGTGCCGAGCTGGGGCTCAGCGTTCCCGGAAAGTTATCTGTCCCGGCTTAAGTTGGTAGCCCGAAAAAACGGTGTCAAACAGCAAGGAAGATTGATAAATTCTTAACAATGAGCCATTTGCGCTGCTCTGTAAGCCTTGATATTTCTAGTTTGTAGCGCCACGTAAAATTCGTTCACCCCAATTTTCAACGGTATAATCAGGGTTTGAGGGGGGTAGATTTTGATGAAATTCGTTTTTTACAAAATCTCACCCCAGAATTAAAGCTAATAATTACAATATGTTAGAGTGATAAAATAATTTGTGAAAAAGCAATAAGGAAACATCCCTCTGGGATGAAGCCAAAGATTAGGAAGGGGTCTGCATCCCATACGCATCAAGCTAAGGCATTTTTCTCATGTCTACGCGGTGGTACATGAACAGTGATGCTGTAGGAGCGGGCCGCGCCCGCGAAATTTCGGCAGTAATGCCTAAGTTGTAGCGTATTCATCGCGGGCGCGGCCCGCTCCTACATTCCTTAGCTTGATGCGTATGCATCCCCTCTCTAATCCGCGCCCGATAAAACAATAATCGCTTGCGCGTATTATTGCGGGGCGCTCCTTTCGGC
>JBAXTQ010000065.1:0-16438 GCA_037130115.1 Methylococcaceae bacterium | reverse complement strand
AAGCCTGCAAGATCAAAAACTGTTCACCACGAAGACACGAAGAGCACGAAGAAAAGCAGGGGTTTTTCATTGGCAAGTTTAAAGTTGAAGCGTGACGAAGCCTGCAAGATCAAAAACTGTTCACCACGAAGACACGAAGAGCACGAAGAAAAACCAGAAAAATCTTCGTGTTCTTCGTGTTCTTCGTGTTCTTCGTGTCTTCGTGGTGAAATGTCTTAAATTTATGTCTATGCGGTCGGAGTTGCACCTTTTTCCTTGAACCTTGAACCTGAATTCAACATGCCTAAAATCCATCAGCAATCTTTCGGTAAAGGTAAGTCTATCGTATTAGTGCATGGCTGGGCGATGCACAGTGGTATTTGGCGAGATTTTTCGCGGCAGTTGGCAAAAAATCATCAAGTGACTTGTATTGATTTACCGGGGCATGGGCAGAGTAAAAAAATTGACTCATTTACCTTGAAACAGGTCAGTGAGGCACTGGTTAATGCCGTGTCTGATGAAAGTAGTTGCTGGTTGGGTTGGTCGTTGGGTGCGACGGTAGTGCTGGATATAGCCAGCCGGTTTCCTGAGCGCGTCAATTCACTGGTTTTGCTGGCGGGTAATCCTTTATTTACGCAATCAACGCACTGGTCAGGTATAACTGTTGAGTCGCTGGATGCGTTTGCCGGCCAGTTGAATGAAAACTATCAATCCACGTTGCAGCGTTTTTTATCCTTGCAAGTGAATAACCTGCCTAATTACAAAACCTTATTAAAAACCCTTAAAGCTGCGATCATGGAATGTAATGCACCCGATAAAGAAACCTTGCAAGGCGGTCTGGCTATACTCAAACAGGCAGACTTGCGCCCCGCTTTGTCCAATCTAAGCGTGCCTGTTTCCGTGATATTAGGCGGTAAAGATACGTTAGTACCCGTCAATGCAGGGCAAAACATGCGGGCGCTTTTGCCTAAAATAGAACTGACTATTATTGATAGGGCAGGGCATGTGCCGTTTTTATCACACCCCGAAGAGATAATAGCCATTATTTCCCGTTTTATGGATGAACAATGACCTTGGATAAAGCCGGAATTAAGCGCTCGTTTGCAGCCGCTTCAAAAACTTATGACCCTGTTGCCGAATTACAGCGTACCGTGGGCAGAGAATTACTCCACGTTATTGATACGACCCATTTGACAGGCACACTGTTGGATTTGGGTTGTGGCACGGGTTTTTTAACCGGTGAGTTGTTGGCACGTTCGCGTTATGAAACCATGATCGCTCTGGATATTGCCTTACCCATGCTGCAAGCAACACAAAGCAAACTGGCGGATAAGTCTAATATTGCCTATGTCTGCGCAGATGCAGAACACTTGCCGCTTGGCGGACAATGTATTGATGGCGTATTGTCCAATCTTGCCCTGCAATGGTGTCGTAACCTGGATGCTGTTTTTACCGACATTAAACGCGTGCTAAAACCGGACGGTCAGTTGGTTTTTTCTACCTTTGGCCCACAAACATTGCACGAATTAAAAAGCGCCTGGGCTACCGTTGATGACTATAGCCACGTTAACGAATTTTATAGCGAAGCACAGCTTAAACACTTTCTGTTGCAAGCAGGATTTAAAAACAGTCAGCTCAAAAGTACAGTGTATATTTCGCGTTATCAGTCTGTTTGGACGCTGATGCAAGAATTAAAACACTTGGGGGCGCAGCATGTGGTTGCCGGTCGTAATAAAAAAATAACCACCAAAACAGCCATGCAGAAAATGATTACGGCTTACCAAAAACATAAAGTCAGTGATCAGATTCCAGCGACCTTTGAAGTTATTAGCGTTATTGCCAAGGGGTAATCGATTATGGAAAAAGGCTATTTTATAACCGGTACTGATACCAATGCAGGAAAAACCTGGGCGACCATTGCGTTGATGCGTTATTTTAAGCGGCAGGGAAAAACCGTTGTCGGCATGAAACCCGTTGCAGCCGGGTGCTTTAATCAGGACGGTCAGTTGAAAAATGAAGATGCCTTGCTGATACAAGAAAATGCGTCATTACACATTGATTATAACTTGCTCAATCCTTACGCCTATCAATTACCCGTCTCGCCACATATTGCGGGTATCAATAATCCGGTCAATCTGCTTACCCTTGTCGAGCGTTTTACTGTCCTGAAAGAAATGGCTGAAATCGTCTTGGTCGAAGGTGCCGGTGGTTGGTATGCCCCCGTTAATGACCATGAAGATATTAGTGATTTGGCAAAAGCACTGGCATTGCCGGTCATACTGGTCGTTGCCATCAAGTTGGGCTGCATCAATCATGCAAAATTAACGTATTGGGCGATACAACAGTCAGGCATCCCGTGTGCCGGTTGGATAGCCGTCTGCGTAGATCCCGATATGCTAAAATTGGATGAAAATATAGGCACTATTAAAACAGCTTTGGATGTTCCTATGCTGGGGGTGTTGCCTTATCAGGCCACCGCCAATTTTGATTTATTGGCGAGTCGACTGGTGCTGTAAATCTAAATTTGTAACCACTCAATAGAACACGGATTTTATTTTTAGTCGATCTCTAATTTAGAGCTTGATTCTAAACCAGGCTTTACCAACAACCGGCTGCGTGGCTGGCGCATGTGGAGTTATCGCTGGGGCATTTAACGCCAGTATGTGTCAACGTTAATGTGCCGCAGCTGTCATTAGCCTGTGCTCCAGCGGGTGCCGCGCTTAAGGTATAACTGCTGGCAGTCGCAGTGATGGTTATCGTGTAATAGTCTGTATTAGTCGGCGTAACACCTACGTAGCTATTGGTAGTCGTAAAGTTCCGTTCCATCGTATTGGCCAAGCCCAGTAATACACCCTTAGCATCCGCCCTCCGTGACTTCATCACACTGTTCTGATAACTGGGATAAGCAATGCTGGCCAAAATACCGACGATGGCGACGGTAATCATGAGTTCAATTAAAGAAAATCCTTTTTTTTTATTCATATCAAATATTCCAAATTTAAAAAATGAACGTAGTAGTTCTTGATATTGCTTTTCTTACTAATTAACGTAATTGTCGCCAAGATTGGCGACCCGCACCACCGGCTGTCGATTCTCTGATACTCTCCAATGCGCCTGATGAACCACTGGTATATTTGTATTCAACAGTCCCCGCACTGACCACACCAGGTGTTTTAACAATCCCTACAGTTGATTTTATTCCCGATGCCGATGTCATGTCGTCACTGACATTAATAATGCCGTCATTGTTAGTGTCAATAAGCTTAACCATATCACCGCTATTGATAACGCCATTACCTGACAAGTCAAAAGGAGTTTCATTAAGGCGATTACCTGTAAGCGCGTCCAGTTCCATTATCCAACTGCTGCCGCCAAAAGTACATTTGCCACTATCTGGTTTTAAAGTCACAAAAATAATTCGCCCATTTCGTAATAAGGCTTGCACAACCACGCGTTCACTGGCGGCTGTGCCTGGTGGCGTTAATAAATCCATGTACCAGCCTTTTTTCGCTGGATCGCCATCGACAGTGGTATCGATTTTTGAGGTGACCCGGACACTAAATGCACCCGATGTGCCTTCTGCCAAAATGGATTGCTGTACAAGTTCAGAACGAACGGCATTTGGTGAAACATTGCTACAAGTATCGCTGGTACCGGCGCGTTTTACACAAAGGTCTTTAATGCCGTAAAAGCTTTGTGTGGGTGAAGTATTTACGACATTGTCTCCATCTGCAAAATATTGGCCGGTACCTACATAAACCAAAATCCCCGATGTGCCTGATGACGGTGGATGCAAGCCCACCTGCGGTTTAGCGGTGATAGGCTGAATAACACCAGTGCTGTCTGTGGCAACAAATAAAGGAATTGAGAGGGTGCCATTCTTAAAACCTACGTCCCACTGACTTGGATTACTGCTACTTACATCAAATTTCCATAGATTACCTTTAAGATCACCTGCGTAAATGGCGTCAACAATACGGTCACCATTAACATCAACAGCAATGGGGGTTGATAAACCATTTGGATTACTGGTATCACCTGTTGAGATCGATCTAATAAGCGCACCTGTTTTTATATCAACGATATACAGTACAGCTTTTTGATTCGCGCTAGTGCTATTAACGCTATTATAGCTATCGTAACCGTTACCAAATACGGCGGCAAAATCACCATTTGCCATGCGTACAATCGAGGCTTGGCCTAGTGTAAAGCCTAAATGATTGGTAAAACCATAACGTTTTTCAGTAGCTGTAAAATCATCTATCAAGTCGGTTGCCACGGGGGCTGAAACGTTGTTTATTTCCCATAACACCCGATTTGCCGCAAAAGTGGTTTCAGCGGTTGCATAGGTACTGTCAGTAGGAGCCAGAAAAGTTACATCTAGCGCGAAAATGCCCTTGCCGCCAGCGGCCAAGGTTTCAACCAGTACAGTACGCCACTCTTTTTGACCATTACTATCGGCATCGAAATAAGCATCGCCCGCAATAGGAGAGCCATCGACAAAAAATTTGTGCTGACCGCTACTTAAGTAGAGCGGCGAGGTGAATGTCGATAAATTGGCCAGTACAGTATTAGGTACATAAGCAAAGAATTCGTCACCGTTGCCTGTGCCGGTGACATTAGCGTTAAAAATGTGCAACATGCCATCATTACCGCCCACTGCCACCATCGGTTTTCTGGCCTTAAACGCACTACTGTTAAGAAAAGTTAAGTAACTACTACCTTCTGTGCCGGGAAGTTTATCAAAACCAAAATTACGGGCGCTACTTATAAACCAAGGGTCGGAATTAACCAAGTCACCCAATAATGCATTGGTACCCGTGCGTTTACGGAGTGTGCCGGAGGGTTGTTCATTAGTTTGATCACCTCGCAGATAATTAACCTGGTCTTCGGTGAGTAGAGCCTGTTGAGTGCCATTTAAATTGCTCCATAGGAAAGAAATACCCCGTGGATTTGCTGTTGGATTATAGCTAAAAATAGAACGGCCATTCATGCCTTGTGCGGTTACCCGTTGCCCACCATCCCAAATAAAATTACTGGCAACACTGCCGTTTGCATTGATCGGGTAAGCGAGGAATTGCCCGGTCCAATCGCCACTGTTAAATTTAGCTTGATAAACAACCGTGTTGGTATCCAGTCGGGTTGAGTTAGTCGTAACCGCAGCTGATGAGCCGGACTTGACCAGTACATCGTTAAGTATGACATCCAGGGCATTTTCCAGCAGTGCTGGATTAGAGGCACTGAAAAAGGCATCAGGCACACCATAACCCGGACCTACGCTATCTTTATCCCAGGATAACCGTCCCTGAGCGGCTGGCGTATCAACCAAACTGGAATCGATAGTATTAAAACCGCCGTATTTAGCCGTGTACCAAAGTGGATTTTCAAGTAGCTTGGCATTGGTGGTACCTTGCGTATAACTGGTCGTTGTTGGACTTGTTACACCGGTGGGTAATGACGCACCTAAATTAAAATTCTTACCGCCTGGCCGTAAAATCGGGAGCACAACACCATCACTGGTGGTACCGGTTATGGTATATCCAAAGCGCAATGTATGTCCTGCATTAGCTTGCACTACGGCAGCTTCTACCTTGATAGTCGCATTACCAGAACCAGGTGCCGCATTATTTGTTGCACCTGGCGTACAAGTTGAACCTACACAGAATTTAAGCGTGGCAATACCATCCATATCATAATCATTGCCCCAAGTTGAATCTTCCCAGTCAATTTTTAAACTACCGGAAACCAAATTCGTTCCGTTATAGGTAAGGCTAACCACTGTTAAATCGGTCATACTACAAATACGCCAATTGCTGGTGGATGCCGTGGCATTGGCGTCAGTATTCGCTTCGCAAGCGGGTAGTAAACTAACGCTACCACCGCCGACCGGAACCTCAAACTTAGGTAAGCTTTCTGCAAGTGCTACGCTATAGGTAGTCACATTTTGTTTCCCTTCTCTATCTGAACGCAGGTCGTGAGTCCGTGCGTAATAAGCCAAACCGGCGATATTATAGGTGCCTTCCAAACTGGGCACTTCCGGGCAAATGCCCGCTACCGAAGATAAATTACTGACCGACTTGGAGGTGCACTGCTTATTGTTATCTGTGCCATTGCTCCCGACCAGATAGTTGCCGCTAATATTTTCTGCTGTGCCAACTGCATTAGTTTCGGTTGCGGCATTAATGCCCAAATCGTTGCTGAGATCGTTCCCGTCAAAGGAGTTAAGTCCGGTTGAAATCGCTATTACAGAATTGGTTGCGCACCATTCGGCTGTTGGCATGGGATCGACCCAGCTTACTTGTGGCAACGAGGGAATAAAACTGGAATCATCAGTAGCAAAATTTGCCGTAGTTTTACCAGCGAGATAGCGCAACGATTCCAAGTAGGTTTCACTTAGCGGATTGCCCCAATCGACGCACTGACTATCGTTAAAGCTAAGTAGGCCTGGACTGTCACAAGAATTTTTGTATTTTTTCTCAGTGAAATTGTAACTACTGATTCTAAAACGATTGAGGGCATTGATAATACCGGCATTTGTAGCGCCCTGATTAATAAACATGCCCGTGGCCTTTTCGATCTCATTAGCGCTACTAGTGCTGTTGTCAAACATCTGGTTAACGTTACGGCGCAACACACCGCCCGATTTGTTTTTATTCCAGCTGCCGGTCATCAGGCCAAAATATACCGGTTTACTGGCTTCGGCATATTTTTGCAACAAGCCGGTGGGTTTTTGAAAACTACTGGTGCCGTAGGTTTTGCAATTTGTTTCCAATAAACCCGACTCACAAACTTTGACTCGAACATTAAGCCCTGTATCAGTATTTGGGCTATGCAAGTTATTGGTATTGGCTGGCTGTGTACCTGAGCCCCATTGGCATTGAGTTACTTCTGAAGCCGCCCAACTTGGGAAACTGCCATCCGCCACCCTAAGCAAAGGAGGACTACTTGCAGTATTAACACTACTGGCAAGGCCTGTGGCTTGGGTAAGGTTACATAAACTGATGGTGGTTTTCGCATAAGGCGTGTATTTTTGCATGTCCGTTGTTGATGCTGTGGTGAATACCTTAACGAAGGAATGCACATCGTAAGGTATCAAACTGCGTTCCAATACTGTCTCAGTCGTATCTGTGGATCGAGAACCGCCGTACAACACTTTACGGATAATATCCATACGGGTCATGGTTGCCCAATTCAAAAAGTTGCCGCTCCATTGGCTGTTGCTGCCATTGCAATCGTGGCTGTTGGTGCCTGATGCGGGACTATCTGGTTCAAATCGACTGTTGTAGGTGTAGCATTTTTGATTATCGAAATAGCCGTAATAATTAAATGTATCGATATAACTGGTGTCCAGGGTGCCATTTCCATCCAGATCAGAATAATCGGTATAGGCCTTAATATAAAGCTGATGATCCCTTGACATGGTCAGCATGACCCTTGGTGATGATGACTCTGAGATGGTCAAGGGTACGGTGGAAGGCGTGGAAGGCGTGGAAAAAGCGTTTTGTGCCATACCCAAACAAGCGAAGGCAAGCTGAAAAACGATATAGAGATACCTTGTTATGCTGTTCGTTTTCATGAGAGCACTCCGATTGTTAGATGGTAATATTAGGGCTTGATAGGAAAATCAGCGTTTATACATCGCTTGCAAAACGACAACAGCATTGCTGCTACTGCCGACTCCCCGCGCAGTGATCTGATATAGTTCACTTTCGTTGTAATTTGCCGCATCCAGACTACTGCTGCCAATATTTTTTAATCGCTGAATAACATAAAGAGGCGGGCTGACCGTATTAATTAGAGTGGCTGTACTGTATGTTATGGTGTTGAAAGTTGACCAATCATCATTCTGTAGAGGAGTGATGCCGGTTTCGTTGTATAAACCACCTGTGCCAGCCGAAGTAAAACTTGGCAGGGTGGCTTGTGTCAAAAAGGCTTCACCGGCACGCAATCCCGATTCCGCAGCCTGGAAAGCCAAATTTCGATCACGAAGATTACCGGCCATTTTTTCTTCCAGCGAAGTGGTTTGTATGCTGGAGGTGCCTATTATTGTTAATAGTAGCAACATAATTAAGCTGATTATCAATACCGCACCGGATTGATCTACTGCGATGCCTTGCAAAAAAGCAGAATTGCGGCAAGAATGCTTGCCTGTAATCACTCGTAGTGAGCGGTGCCAAACTATCAATTGGTTATTCATATTAGCCTTTGTTTTAGGGTAACCGGTTTCGCAAGGCAATCGTTGAAGTAAAAGTACGCCTGATTCTGCCGTCCCCAGTTGTTGTCAAGTTGCCATCAATTGTGCGGACAGTCAATGTGATGCGGACACTGACGACCTTAGGCCAATTAGTGCTCGTGATATTATCCGCTGTGACATAATAATTAGGTCCATTAAATGGCGTATCAGTATCCACGCCGTATAAAATTTGCATATTTTCAATGCCTTCCACTAATTCCTCTGCATCATCTGAGCCAACTTTACGATACAGCGATGGCTTCTGATTAGAGCCAGTAAGCGGATTATTTCTGATGAAAAAACTGACGGTGTTGATTGGATAGACCTGTCCACCAACATAGGCTTTACCCAGATTATTAGTCGAATTATCGGGTGAGCAACTGCTGCCTGTGTTATGCGAAAGAGTCCCTACCGCTACCGCACTGACCTGAAAGGTGGCCGCAGCGGAACAATCCGAGACAACAGCAATTGCACAATGGTTGGCGGGTGGCGATGCAGATGTCAGAAATTTGGCACTTTGCAAATTTGCGGTGGTGGCTGTTGCATCAAGTGTAAGAACCGAGGTATTGGCAGCAGTGTCAAAAACATGTGTAGTTACTGTAAAACCTTGGTCATCCGCCCGGCGAATAGTGATGATATCGGAACCACCCAGAGGGGAGGTGATGGCTGCGTTTATGGCAGGTGTCCATGCCGTTGTCGAGCTTGCTTCAAAGCCTTCAATGGCCTTATCAAAACTATTATATAAAAAATAATTTTCTGTTCCTAGTACTGACGTATTCAGTTTATTGGTGAGCGTAACTTGGCTGCTACATCCAAGGAATCCAGCCATACGAACATCCCTGGCTAAAAAATCAAGCGCAAACCGACCGTTTTCTTGTAAACGGGACAAACCTTCCTGCATCCGGTAAGTCTGTTTGCTGCTTATAAAAATCTGTAGCACCCCGCCTATCAAAAACGCACCTATCAACAAGGCAATCATGATTTCTATCAGAGACAAGCCGGTTTGAAAAGATTTATTTTTCATAACTGAAAGCTCGTTTGAAAAAAGGGGTCATCATCAGTATCTCCATCGGCATCAGTATCACCTTCAAGACTTCCACCATTACCATCAACATCGCCATCTCGATTATCATCCCAATTAATGGTTACTGTATAAACTCCGGTTGCAATGGCTAAAGTGCCTACGCCGCTAGGTAAAGCGGAGGTCACAGCGAGATTCCATTGATAAAGATCATTTTCTGCCATGTCCGCCGGACTACAACCGGTTAAGGTCAGACAATTGGCTTTTGCAGTGGCCGAGTTTGGAGAAATTGATGTATAGGTGATATTTCCCGCAATATTGGCACGCATTCTGTCGGCCAAATCATAAGCCAACTGCGTGGCCTGGCTGCGGTTGTAGGCACTTAAGTTGTTTCTAAGACTGGTTGCTTGTAAGCCAGCCAAGCCCAACAAGCCAACCGCCAGCACCACCATGGCTATCAGGACTTCGATTAGAGTAAATCCGGCGTTTTTGTTCATGTTCAAGGAATGCAAGAGGTAATATTGGATGCCGTAGTAGCTGTACTATTTGTATTGGGGATTCCGTCATTATTAGCATCTAAACCCATACGCACTCGCCCTACTATATTTACAATGATCAACCTGGATGTATTTGCTTCAGGGATGTCGTTATTATCACTGTTGTCGCACACAACAAAACTTCCATTGGCACTGGTTCCTGAAGGTTGATAAGTTATACGATTTGTATAAGAGGGAGTGGTGCCCCTTAACGTGAAAGATGTTGGTAGAGGATCGTAATTTCGAAGTAAAGTATCACCATTAGCGACATCTAGTGCTCCATCACTATCCAAATCAGTAAAAATAGTCCAACCACCGCTCCAATCACCACTAGTACTGCCATTATGTCTGATTGTAACTGGCTGCCCCCTCTTGATCGCCTCACTCCTTGCCAAATTTAACGCCGTCACCAATTCATTGGCGTAAGTTGTCAAGCGGTTGCTGGAGATGATGGAGGTAAAGCTGGGGATAGCAACGCCTAAAAGTATGCCTGCGATGGCGACGGTAACCATCAGTTCCATCAGGGTATATCCTGAGCTGGATTCCAACTGGTTGTGCATGGTGTTCGATACCCCCCGTTGCTGTTGGGTTATGGCCATTACGGTAATGGTCAGCTATCAGAGTTGATGTTAAAGCGGGTTAGCCTGGCCAATTATTTTTTGCTTTGAGGTGCGGTTATTACAATCGGTTGTTAATACTGATTAACTGCCGCACTACGCAGCTTATTTAAAAGATAACCCGAATTTTGCCAACAAGGTTGGCGATTTCCGCTGCGGGACGGAGTTTGCAACCCCGTCCCAAAAGTTTTGGCACTGCCCCTGCCGCATTACTCGACGGGAAGCTGGAGCTTCCAAATCCGCATTCCCAAGCTGGAGCTTGGGAACGAGAGATCTTTGGTATCTAGAAAACTTTGGGAATGAGACAACTTTGTAAATAATAATCCCCTTACTTAAATAGCTCAAGCGTTTAAATTATTTCTTGCATTAAATGCGCGAGTCGAAGCTTCATCGTGGCCGACAACTCCACGGTATTTGAGCCTGTCCCACTGATTCGATACAAAATCGCATCCCGAATGGTATACTAAAAGTACACCTAATCAAGGGAAAATCCTCATGTCAGCCAAAATACAAACCAGCTTGCGCATTGATGCCGATAAGCTAACAGAAGCCAAACAAATATTATCCCAACTCGGCATGAACTTTAGTGAAGCTGTCAATATATTCACTAACCTGATTGTTGCTAAACAGGGTCTGCCCTTCGATGTCGCTTTACCCAATGAGGAAACCAAAGCCGCCCTATTAGATGTCCGTGCAAGAAAGAATCTGGAAACCATCACGCTTGAACAGCTCCAACGTGAAATCGGCGCACAATGAAGTCCATTTCACGCCATAAAACGTTTGTCAAAGATATGCGCAATTTCCGCCTGACGGACATGCAGGCAACAAAGTTTTTTCTGTATGTTGCTTGTTTGCTAAATGATGAACTATTACCACCTGAAGCCAAGGATCATGGGTTACAAGGTGAATGGAGCGACTTCCGCGAATTACATCTAGGCGGAGACTCCCTACTTATCTACCAGACTGATGCGCAGCATGTTTACCTGACGCGGCCAGGTAGTCACGCCCAACTTTTCAAAAGTATGTGAGCTTCTTTTCCGCTGCTGGATGGGATTTGTAACCCCGTCCCAAACGTTTTGACATTGCCACTACCACATTGCAAGACGGGAAGCTGGAGCTTCCAAGTCTGCATTTCCAAGCTGGAGCTTGGGAACGAGAGACAAAAACGGAGTGCAATCGCTTCAGCTATTGCCTGTAAAAACAGCTAAGGATCGAGCATGAAATAACTTGACCATTTATATTCCCTCACCCCAGCCCTCTCCCAGAAGGAGAGGGAGCAAGATGCCTAAGTTATTTCATGCACATTCCTGACCAAGTACCTTGGAATTATTGTGATCCTTCGTAGCTGTTAAAAACCTTATAATTATTTTCTTTATCAAAGCTGACCACTTTGTAGGCGTCTTTTTTGCCGCCCATTTCCATGCCTGGCGTACCTTTGGGCATACCGGGGACGGCGATTCCCGCTATTTTGGGTTTTGTTTTTAGCAGGTTCATGATGTCATTGGCGGGTACATGACCTTCAATAACATAACCGTCGACTACCGCTGTGTGACAGGAGGCCATCGCGGCTGAGACACCGTATTTATCCTTAACGGTCTGGACATCATCGGTAACGATGTCTTTAACCGTAAAGTTGTTGCTTTTGATATGTTCCAGCCATTTACCGCAACATTCACAGCTTGGGCTTCTATAAACAACCATAGTAACGGGTTTGCCGACTTCAAGGGTTTCGGCTTTTATAGAGCCATTAAGAATCAGTAAGCCCAGTGCCAACATAGTGTTTAATACTTTCATAAGTGTGTTCTCGCGTGACATTATTGATGATAAGCAGGACTATAGGCATGTACCGCATCGACCATTGCTTTAACATGCTCCGGATTCATGTCGGGCAATATACCGTGTCCCAGATTAAAAACATGCCCGGAACCGTTGCCATATTTATGCAAAATGGATTTGACTTTTTCGACGATAATTTCCGGTTGCGCGTAAAGAGCGACAGGATCCATGTTGCCTTGTAAAGCAACCTGGTCACCGACTCGGGCGCGGGCTTTTTGTATGTCGGTTTGCCAATCCAGACCCAAGGCATCATAACCGGCGTCGGTCATGGCTTCCAGCCAAAGTCCACCACCTTTGGTAAATAAAATGGTGGGGATTTGCTGTCCATCTATCGTGGTATTAAGTAAGGCTCTGACTTGTTTGGCGTAATACAAAGAAAATTCAACATAATCTTCAGAGGTTAACATGCCGCCCCAGGTATCAAACAACATGACCGCTTGAGCACCAGCCTCAATTTGGGCATTCAAGTAAGCCGCTACCGATTGCGCCAGTTTATCCAACATGACATGTAACAATTTGGGCTGTTCATACATTAAGCTTTTAACTTTCTGAAAACTTTTGCTGCTGCTACCTTCAACCATATAAGTTGCCAAAGTCCAGGGACTTCCAGAAAAGCCGATTAACGGCACACTACCTTGCAGGGTTTTTCTGATTAAGCGAACGGCATCAACCACATAACGTAAATCAGTATCGGGATCAGGAATGGGCAATTTTTTAATATCGGCCGCAGTTTTAACCGGATATTTAAATTTAGGACCTTCGCCTTCGGTAAAATAAAGTCCCAAGCCCATGGCATCCGGTATGGTTAATATATCTGAAAACAAAATGGCCGCATCAAAATCAAAGCGACGCAGTGGTTGCATTGTTACCTCACAGGACAGTTCGGGATTGGTACACAGATTTAAAAAACTGCCGGCCTCTTCCCTTATTTTTCTGTATTCGGGTAAATACCGTCCGGCCTGACGCATCATCCACACGGGCGTGTAGTCAACCGGTTGTTTTAAAAGAGCTCTGATAAAGGTGTCGTTTTTTAATGCAGTCATTATGAAGGTTTAAGATAATGTTTAAAAAGATAATCGTCCACGAAAAACACGAAAGACACGAAAAAAAATCTGATTGGGTGTGCTGGTGTATGGCCGTCATGTAGGCCGGAATAAGGTAACTCGCAAACAATAACTCCCACCCACTCGTTCCCACGCTCCGGCGTGGGAATGCCGATAGTGACGCTCCGCGTCACGCAACGCTGGAGCGTTGCCGGATGAATTCCCACGCTGGAGCGTGGGAACTAGGCGGATCTTGGGGGGTATTTTGTGCTGGTATCTGGCCGTCATGTAGGCCGGAATAAGGCTTTTCGAGCGCAAGCGAGAACAAGCGTTTCCGGCAGACCATTCGCTGAGCGGAGTCGAAGCGCCGGCATCGTTATCATAGCCCCGGTTAATTTTTTGGGCTACCCACTTTAGCCAGTACAAAATACTGGAGTTAGACCTGACAGGTTTATAAAACCTGTCAGGTCTGCCCCGTGTTAAGTTGGTAGCCATTTTTCGCTCATTGATTCTCGCCACTTTTATTGCCAACGGATTGTTCAACAACCGGAGCCGATATTCTTTTAAGATTGTATTCCGAGGCACTAAACCACTGAGTGCCAAGGGCTAAAGCAATTAATCCCAGCACGGCAGTCACCAGAATCCCTAGCGAATGGTTACCGGGTATGGCCTCGTCCAGCGGGGGTAGTTTAACGACCATTAAGCCTGGAATACCCTGCGTTTCGAGATAAACAGCGGCTATCAGGGTATCATCAATCTCATTAAAAGCGACCGGGGCGCGGGATTTAGTCGCTAAATGCTGTAAAAATTTACCGCATTGTTGTTCTGACAAGGGCGGGATTTCAATTAAGAGACCGGCATCAAGTGCATTATCAGAGTTGTATTTATCATCCAGCTCATCATTCGTTAACACAAAAACAAGCCGTAAAACCGGATTTTTGGCCGCATAATCAATAAGCGTGTTTATCAGTCCGGGCGCTAACTTGCCCGCCTCATCAATCATTAAAATGATTTTCTTGTGTTGCTTTTCAAGCCCCCGAAAAGCACCCGATAAAGTGTTAAGCGTCAAGTTCGGAAGGTTGTCCGGCTTAATAGCCTGAACCAGCTGTTTCTGAATCGTTTCGATGCTTAACTTTACCGTGCCTTTTACGGGACAATAAAGCCATGAATCAATCTTTCGCGCTTGCAGTACCGTTAAAAAAGTGGATTTACCGATACCTTCAGGGCCGCAAACAACCAACGCTTGCCTTGAGTTAGCCAGCAAGTGGATTAATAATTCCAGTTTGCGGGTTCGTTCCTGAGTGATTAAAGACTGCAAGCCCCGGTTTTTTTGATCAGCCAACGGCTTTTTCATCAGATACGTTACGGTATCATTTCCTGCCATAAGTGTTAAGCGTTTGTATTAACAGGTCTTGGTCTACATCAATGGGCAGGGTGGCTACACCGATTTTTGATAATAAAATCAGCCTGATTTGACCATTCACATTCTTTTTGTCAACGGCCATTAATTCTAAAAATCGATCTGAATCCAGTTGTTTTGGTGGATTAGTGGGTAAGTTGCATTTTTTAAACAATGCAATAATTCTGTCGACATCGGCATCCGTTAACCAGCCTTTTCTTCTGGACAGATCCGCCGCTTGGCAAGTACCTATCGCCACAGCTTCACCATGAAGATAAGTACCGTAACCTGAGCCTGTTTCAATGGCATGACCAAAGGTATGACCTAAATTTAGGGTGGCTCTAACACCGGTTTCAGTTTCATCTTCAGAAACAATCTCGGCTTTATTAATACAGGAGCGTTCAATAGCATAAGCCAGGGCTTGCTTGTCTCTGGTCAATAAAGCGTTGATATTAGTTTCCAGCCATTCAAAAAATTCGGGATCCCTGATCAAGCCATATTTAATCACTTCCGCCAAACCTGCGGATAATTGCCGGTCATCCAAGGTATCCAACACATCGGCATCGGCGATAACACATTGGGGCTGATAAAAAGCGCCGATCATGTTTTTACCCAAGGGATGATTAACGCCGGTTTTGCCGCCTACGGAAGAGTCAACTTGCGCCAATAAGGTGGTGGGTATTTGGATAAACGCAATGCCGCGCTGATAACAGGCCGCCGCAAAGCCGCCCATATCACCAATAACGCCGCCACCCAAAGCAATCAAGGTCGCATTACGGCTAAATTTACCAGCCAGTAATTTGTCAAAAATATGCGTGACCGTTTCTAAAGTCTTAAATTGCTCACCATCAGGCAATATGACGGTTTCAACAGCAAACCCCTGCAAGTTTTTTAAAACCTTGTCCAGGTACAAAGGGGCAATGGTGGTATTGGTCACCACCATCACTTGCCTGGCTTTGATATGGCGTGTGTAAAGCTCGACTTGGTTTAATAAACCCGCGCCTATATAAATCGGGTAACTACGGTCACCCAACTCTACTTGTAATGTTTTCATGTGTGTTAACGATTGGCGGATCTGTATTCTTCCAGGATATGGCTAACAACGGCTTTGCTTTGCATAACGCCGGTATCAATTATAAAATCCGCACAGGACAAATAAAGATGCTCTCGTTGGGCGAACAAATCTTCTATGCGCTCTTTGGGATTATCTGTTTTTAACAAAGGCCGTTGGGTATCCCGACGGGTTCGTTCCAATATCCGTTCTACCGAACATTGCAGATAGACAATAAAACCGTTTTCTTTTAAGAGTCGGCGGTTTTCGTCGCGTAAAATGGCACCGCCACCGGTAGCCAGTACGATGCCGTCTAATTCCGTCAGTTGCTGAATCATTTTTTGTTCGCGATCTCTGAAGCCTTCTTCGCCTTCAAATTCAAAAATAGTGGGAATATCGACCCCCGTACTTTCTTCAATCGCTTTGTCACTGTCGTAAAAAGGTACGGTCAGTGATTTTGCCAATTGGCGACCTATCGTGGTTTTTCCTGCGCCCATAAGGCCCACTAAATATATATTTTCTGATCTTGTCATCAAAATACCGTGCTGGTTTAAAATATCCCGTTAAAGGAAATTGTTACTGTTTCACAGTCCGTCGAGGACTGTCGTTTAAGATAATCACTTGTAAACATTCACCTCCCCCTTTGAAAAAGGGGGAGAGCATAGCGAGGGGCCGAGGGGGATTTATCTAATAAAATCTCCCCTAACCCCTCTTTTTCAAAGA
>JBAXTQ010000064.1:0-16775 GCA_037130115.1 Methylococcaceae bacterium | reverse complement strand
ACGAACAAGCCAAGCTGGCCGCAGAACGGCAAGCACAAAACCAACAGTTAACCCTAGCAAAGGACGAACAAGCCAAGCTGGCCGCAGAACGGCAAGCACAAAACCAACAGTTAACCCTGGCAAAAGACGAACAAGCCAAGCTGGCCACTGAACGGCAGCGACAACTTGAGGAGATGCAAAAACGTATTCAGCAGCTTGAAGGCCAGAACGCCGAATTTGCTCTACGTCAATCCCTGCTCCAGGAAGAAATTGTCCGAGCAGAAGCTCAAATTGACTTGATTAAAGATGTATTGCTTCGGGAGCCTGGGTTGTGAAAAAAAAGAAATCCCGTGCCGTTCGCCGTAAACGTGCAAAGCATCCGTCAGGTGTCAATATATCGGCTCAAGCGAAGCAGAGTCCATTAACGCCACCTTCCTCAAAAGGCGATCAAATTGAGAATGCATCCATTAATCTGGGAGAATTTGTTGCCTATGATGAAAATTTGCTTGAGCGTTCACGTACACAATGGCAGTTCGGTGATTGGGAAAGTTTGGCAAAGCTGGAACGAAATACGCTTCAGCATCACCCCGACCGCGCAAAGCTGGCGCTTTTAGCCGCAGCCGGACATATACAATTGGGCGACTCCAACGCGGCTCGGCAATTTACCCGCTTGGCGCAAGATTGGGGCTGTAGTAAAAAACTCATTAGCCAATTATTAATTTCCGGCCTACATAACAGCCTTGGGCGTGCAGCTGCAATTAGTAACCAAGAGCAACGAGCCATCAAACATTTTGAGTGCTCTGTTGCAGTCGTAATGCCGCAAGCTGATATTCGATTACTAGGCCAAAACCGCATTATTCGCGAAACGGCAAAACTGGGTTTGTTACCTCAAGCGGCTCGTTTGATGGCAGAAGAGCTATCAGCAATGAAACGCGAAGCCAATTTGGATTCATCCAGGCTTTCAATATTTCAAACTGAACTTGAATTATTACATCATGAACTATCGCTTGCGCAACAACGGCAACAGTTATATGGCACTACAAATAAAGAAGCTTTGCCTGGAGTTACTATTAATCAAGATAATCCACTATGGCTTGAAGCGCTTAAGAAAAGATCAGTCTCACAATTGGGTCAAGATATTTGGGTATTACAAAAAACAGGCTTCAAAAATAATGGCTATTTTGTAGAATTTGGTGCGACTGACGGAGTCCTCCTAAGTAATAGCTGGTTGTTGGAAAAAGAATTCGGCTGGCAAGGTATTTGCGCTGAACCTAATCCCAAGTTTTTTGAGCAATTGAAAATAAACCGCAATTGTCATGTGTCTCCTGCATGTATCACGGGCCAATCGGGTAAAAAGATAGAATTTATTCTTGCTGATGCTTATGGTGGCAGCCAGGAATATGCCGATGATGATCAACACAGTGATAAACGGTCGGCTTATCGTGCCGCTGGGCATGTAGTGTCATTGACAGGCATTTCTCTTAATGACTTTTTAGAACATCATAAGGCACCACGAGAAATTGATTATTTAAGTATTGATACTGAAGGCAGTGAATTTGAAATACTTGAGAATTTTCCATTTGATCAATGGAATATTCGATTGCTGACCATTGAACATAACTTTACCGAGCGTCGCGCCGACATCCGCATATTAATGGAACGACATAATTACCGCTGCACCGAACAGCAGTGGGATGATTGGTATGAGCTAGAGATGCAGAAATGATGTGTTATCCACAAATTAAACATAAAGCCGAGCAAAGAATACAAAATGTTTAACTATCATCGAGTTAGTCAAGGTCGCTGGCTGAAGTATGCCTGGATTTTGCCTTTTGTAACATTTTTAATATGTTATGTAAGATTCGCGCATGTCTTAGCAAATATGTTTAAAGAGTTAAATTTATCTTTTGAAGCGATCACGATGAAAGGCGAGGATTATTTACGTGATTATGACAGCAACTTTGACTTCATTTTTTTGGATGCCTACGATTTCGATCATGGTGGCCATAGTAAATTGCGCCAAAGCCGTTACGAAAAATTCTTGGGAGCATCAATAGATGATACCGAGTGTCACAGAATGCATCTTGATTGTGCAAAATCTGTCGTAAAAAAGCTTTCTGCACGCGGCTTAGTATGCGTTGATGACACTTGGCTTGAAGATGGTAGTTGGACTGCTAAAGGCACGCTTGCCATGCTGTACCTACTTGAAAATGGATTCCATGTGCTTGAAGCGCGTAACCGTGCGGCATTGCTGGTTCGTAGCAATGAGGCCACCATTGACTCTTAGGCTCGATAGGTTAAAAGGGCGTCACACTGGCCAACGCGTCATCCTTGTTGCCAATGGTCCCTCGCTCAATGATATGGATCTTAAGTTTCTTTCTCGTGAAGTAACTATTGGCCTTAACAAGATCTATCTCGGTTTTAAAAAGTTTGGGTTTTATCCACGCTATTTCGTTGCGGTTAATGATAAGGTCATTAGCCAATCAGTGCAGCAAATCAATGCGTTAAATTGCGTTAAGTTCATTAGTGAGCGTAACGCCCATCTGATTCCGCAAAGTGCATTGACTTATCATATCAATACTGTTGCCCCAGTGACTCGGTTTTGTAACGACATTACAAAAGGCGTACACGAAGGCTGGACGGTTACTTACGCAGCACTGCAAATTGCATATTTTCTTGGCTTTAAAGAAGTTATCATCATCGGTATGGATCATCGCTTTGAATACACAGGAAATCCTAATGAAGCTTCTCGCCTTGATAGTGCCGATACCAATCACTTTAGCCCTGATTACTTTGGCGGTGGCCAAGTTTGGGATAATCCTGATTTGGCTCACTCAGAAGAGTCCTATCGTATCGCCAGAGCCGAATTTGAAAAAGACGGGCGACGGATTATCGATGCAACATATAAGGGTGCATGTAACATTTTTGAAAAAGCCGATTATCGGCAGTTATTTGGATTAGAAAAATGAATAGAACCTCTCACATTCCCGTTCAATTATTGGGCCAGTCTGGTTGTCGACTGCCATTTCCGGGCACTACAATTTACCTTGACCCCTATCTATCTAATTCTGTACAAGAGCTTGATGCCCCCGATCTTGATCGCAAAGTACCCATTACGTTTCTTCCTGACACGGTAACCGATGCAGACTGGGTGCTGATTACCCATGCTCACATGGATCATTGCGATCCACATACGCTTCCCAAGCTGGCCGCAGCTTCTCCACAGGTTCAGTTTGTCGGCCCCGCACCTGTTGTACGAAACCTTATAGAGTGGGGAATAGCGCAAGATCGCATTACATTGGCTACAGAAAACTGGCTCACCTTGTCAACGGATCTTCGGTTACGCGCAATCCCGGCTGCACATCCGGAAATTAAGCGTGATGAGCAAGGCAACCTGAGTTGTATTGGTTATTTATTGGATTATGCCGGCTACCTTATCTATTTGGCGGGCGATACCTTTGCCAGGCAGGAAATCATTGATGCGCTTGTTGTAGACGGCCCTATTCATACTGCTTTTTTACCGGTTAATGAGCATAATTTCTTTCGTGGTCGACGCGGTATTATTGGCAATATGTCCGTACGTGAAGCTTTTCAGTTTGCAGTTGAAATTGGCGCGAGACAAGTTGTTGCCGTTCATTGGGACATGTTTGAATGTAATGCCGTTGATCCAGACGAGATCCGCCTGATACATCAACGTTTAAATCCTGGCTTTACATTACTGTTACAACCCAAAGTTATCAACTTAGGCGCAATTCAGGCCAGTATTATTATTCGTACACTTAACGAAGCCGTGCATCTTGAAGCGCTACTGCTAAACATTGCAGCTCAACAGACGAGTGGCCTCCATCATGAAATCATTTTGGTGGATTCAGGGTCTACGGATGGTACCTTGGAAATTGCACAGCGTCATGGTTGCCACATACATCATATTACCCGCGAAGAATTCTCTTTTGGACGCTCTCTTAACATCGGTTGTGAAGCGGCCAGAGGTGAAATTTTGGTAATAATCAGTGGTCATTGTCATCCGACCAACCAATACTGGCTGCAAAGACTTTGTCAGCCTATTCTTGATGGTAATGCAGATTATGCCTATGGACGACAAGTCGGCGGACCACAAAGCCACTTTAGCGAAAGCTGCATTTTTGCCAAATACTACCCGGAGCAATCCAGTAATCGGCAATCCGATTTTTTCTGTAACAACGCCAACTCAGCAATCTCCCAGCAGATTTGGTTCACGTATAAATTTGATGAAACACTCACAGGGCTTGAAGATATGGAGCTTGGTCAACGTCTAATTCGTGGCGGCGGTAAAGTGAGCTATGTTGCAGAAGCCTGTGTTATTCATTATCATAACGAATCTTGGCCTCAGGTTGAACGTCGTTTTGAGCGTGAAGCGATTGCCTTAAAAAAAATAATGCCTTCTGTACACATACAGCCCTACGACATGTGCCGCTATATCATCACCGGTATATGGAAAGATTTTAAATGTGCATGGCGCGGAAAGGTCTGGTGTGCCATGGCCGGGCAGATTATCCGCTATCGTATCAACCAATATTATGGTTCTTTTAAGGGTAATCATGAGCACCGAAAACTGTCTCATGCAGAAAAAGAAAAGTATTTTTTCCCGGACTGACCCCCCCCCTCCCCTTTAAACTTAAGGAAAAAAATGAGTATTGTAAAACCCCGTATTGTTGCACTGTTACCTATGAAGGCGAATAGTGAACGCGTTAAAGGCAAAAATTTTCGCGACTTTTGTGGTAACCCATTGTTTTGCTGGATTTTGGACACTTTGCTGGCAGTAGAAGAAATTGACCAGATCATTATCAATACGGATGCACGACATATTTTGGCTGAAAATGGCCTGATTGATAGTGAGCGGGTATTGATTCGGGATCGTAAACCTGAAATTTGTGGGGATCTGGTTTCTATGAACCGGGTTTTGGCAGATGATGTAGCTAACGTAGAGGCTGATATTTATCTGATGACCCATACTACCAATCCCTTGTTAAGCGCCCAAACTATTAAAGCCTGTATTCAGCAGTACAGTGAACAATTGGCAAAAGACGAATGTGATTCACTATTTACTGTAGATAAAGTTCAAACACGATTTTACCGTGCCGATGCCAGTGCGGTAAATCATGATCCTGATAACCTGGTACGCACTCAAGATTTAGAACCTTGGTTTGAAGAAAATTCCAATCTTTATGTGTTTAACAAAGACAGCTTTGCCAAAACCAATGCCCGTATTGGTACAAAACCTGTCATGTATGTTAATCCAAAATTTGAATCAATAGATATTGATGAGCAAGAAGATTGGGATATGGCAGTTGTGGCTGCGCGTTATTTAATGGAACAGGGTGAAATATAATGGCCATTTTGAAAAAAGTATTAGTGACTTGTCCGCCGATGCTGGGTTTATTTGATGAATTTGTAGCGCCTGCCAGGGAACTGGGTTTGGAGTTGGTTGCGGCCAAAACAACCCAAGTTTTAAGCGAAGCCGAATTAATGGCACAACTGCCTGATTTTGACGGTTGGATTATTGGTGATGACCCGGCAACCCGCCAAGTCTTTGCTACAGCACAACAAGGACAATTAAAAGCCGCTGTCAAGTGGGGCATTGGCGTCGATAATGTCGATTTTTCCGCCTGTAAAGAACTTGGCATTCCGATTATTAATACCCCCAACATGTTTGGTGGTGAAGTCGCTGATGTCGCTTTAGGCTATTTATTGGGGCTGGCCAGACAAACTTTTTATATTAATAATGAAATTCGCCAAAATCATGATTGGCCAAAACCGGCAGGCATAAGTGTCAGCGGTAAAAAAGTGGGCGTGGTGGGTTTTGGTGATATAGGCTACAACACAGCCAAACGTCTGGGTGGCTTTGATGTTGAGGTCATCGCTTATGATCCCGGCATCGACGGTAACCGGGATTTATCTTTTGTTACCCGCAAAGCCTGGCCCGAAGGCTTGGATGAACTGGACTTTCTGATCTTCACCTGCGCCCTAAACGTGCATAATCGTCACATGCTTAATACCAATACCCTGGCGCAAATGAAATCGGGGGCACGGGTAATTAATGTGGCGCGTGGCCCTTTAATTGATGAGCAGGCATTAATTGTGGCTTTGCAAAGCGGCCATATTGCTGCCGCTGCCTTAGATGTGTTTGAAGTGGAACCTTTGCCCAATAATTCACCGTTACGTCAAATGCCGCAGTGTATTTTTGGCTCGCATAATGGTTCAAATACCGTTGAAGGCGTCAGGCGTGCAAGCCATGAAGCACTGCAAAAATTGGCGGGTTTTCTGAACTAACCAAGAGAATAAAACCATGCGAGCGATTGAATTTCAAGGAACAGCAGATCAGCATTTGTTGCGCATATCTGATGGCGTTTCAATGCGTGTATTATTACTATTGGACGAAGAGGTGGTTCCTATTGAGCAAAAAATACGACGAAAGCCTTCACCGAAGCTGGCAGGTACGGTTGTTATGTACGATGATCTGATTTTGCCAGCGATAGCTCCTGATGATTGGAATGTTTTGAAGTGATCATTCTAGATACACATATTTGGGTTCGGTGGACTGATCCAAAAATAAACACTAACCAAAGATATAGATGACTAAGCCATCCGAACTAACAAATTTTGCCCTAATAACCGGTGCCGCAGGCGGAATTGGTCAAGCATTGGTGCATACCTTTCAGTCGGCAGGCTATCAGGTACTTGCCGTTGATCGGGTACCCTGTCCATCTGATTTAAAAGCCAGCCATTATCTTCAGGTCGATTTGGCCGGAACAGTCGTTGATGAAGCCTATGCCGAAGCGGTTTTTGAACAAATACGCCAGTGCCTGCCGACTAAGCAATTAAAAGTATTGATTAATAATGCTGCCGTACAAATTTTAGCTAAAACCGATGACCTCAGTCGCAAGAATTGGCAAGACACATTAAACACCAACTTGCTGGCGCCTTTTTTCTGGGCGCAGGCGTTATTGCCTGAACTGGAAGCGGCCCAGGGCAGCGTTATTAACATCAGCAGTATTCATTCACGCTTAACCAAAAAGAACTTTGTCGCCTATGCGACCAGTAAGGCAGCATTGAGTGGTATGACCAGAGCGATGGCTGTGGATTTAGGGCCACGAGTACGCGTGAATGCGATTGAACCAGCAGCCATTGAAACCGAGATGCTGAAAGCGGGTTTTGAAAATAATCCTGATCTATATCAACAGATTGAAAACTGCCACCCTCAACAACGCATCGGTCAGACGAAAGAAGTTGCTCAACTGGCATTGTCCATTGCGGGAAGCAGTATGAATTTCTTACATGGAACCTGCATCGGTCTTGATGGCGGAATCAGTGACTGTCTTTTTGATCCGATTTAACTGGGCAATATTTCATGATGAGCCTCTATCAAAAATTTAAAAATATAGATAGCACTTCTCAAAATAACCACGTTCGCGTGGAAGAAAAAGTGTCCAGTTTGTTTATAGTGGGCTTATTTTATCTTTTGCTTGTATGCAGCGGTTGCTCTAAGCCAGTTTTTGCCGAGTGGTCTTATTTAGATAGTTGGAAAGCTTATCCTGAATTTAAAGGCCAAGTACCTAAAAGGTCGGACGTAATTTTTTCGACAAGATCTAAGCGCGACGAAGCGCCGGAGATCGCACGCGCCTATGGCGCTACGCGAATAGAATGGGTATATTCGACGGACACACAGTTTATTAGTCGTCTGCACGCAGTTACACCATGGTTTGGCGGGACTATTAACGCTACGATAGCACTAAAAGACGATAAAGGGATAGCAATTGGCTTGGAGGGTAAGCCCATTGTTGCACCTTGGATGAAGTCATGGGGAGCGAAGTGGATTTCAGTAGCTGACCCACAAACACGCGTTGCATTGACAAATTTGGCAACCCATTACATCAAGTCTGGAGCAAGTTCAATTCAAATTGATGATCCATTATTACAGTTTGGTGCGCGTAGGTGGGGGGCAGATTTTTCTGAAGCATCAATCAAAGGTTTTCGTGAATTCTTGCTCAAATATCCCGATAAACAAGGAATAAAGATAGCTGGTCTTGATAAAGCGGATCTTGATTATCGCCTGTTTTTAAGAGATCAGTTTGCGATTAACACGACAGAAGACTATCTCAAGCGTCAAAAAGTGCTTCCTTCAACTCCAATCTGGCATGCCTATTTAAAAGCGTCAGTCCTTTCTCATTATGTGGCATTTAGAACTGCCCTTGATTCAGTTGCAGGAAAGCAGTTTCCGCTATCAATGAATTTTTTGCTATTCGGACCCGATGAGAAGAGTGAACAGTTCGCTCTCGTACCGTTTGTTGACTACGCCATGGTAGAGACCAAGATAAACGATTACGACGTTTTAACCCTTCAAGCCGCGACTTATCGTGCTTTGGGTATAGGCTACGCTCCATCGATACAGCCAATGGGTATGGAAGAAAATCGTGCGGCAATTGCTTCGCTCTATGCCTTGGGTGGACAGCCAATAGTACCTTGGGATGTTTATATAAACCAAGGACCGGAAAGCAAGCCATCACGTTTTTTCGGTACACCTAAAGATTATTCAGACCTTTACCAATTCGTTAGACATAATGCTGATACATTCGATGGCTTTGAGGGGCTTCCTGTTGTAGGCATTCTTGCTCCGGTGAGTCATTATAATCTTAAAAACACATTAGCTTTAGTGCGTCGCTTGAATCAAGCGGGGGTGCCATTTGCACTCGTGCCAGTTGGTGGTTCGTATAGCATCGATAATAGTAAATTATCTCATTTTCGGTTGCTGGTAACTGTCAATCCGTTAGCTGATATTGGGCAGGATAATGTGTCTGCTATCAAAAAAAACGGTGTTGAATTAATTTCATCGGAGCTTATTAATGGCGACCTGTTACGAAAGCTATCACCTTTTAATGAATTACCTATTGAATCAACTCGTGTTGTGATCCGAGGCAACACACTTGGACATACATCGCTTGCTGTACATGTAATACCGCTACCAAATTCCAATAGTAAAAATAGAACGGGTAATTGCGAACAGAATATTTCTATAAAGAACAGCTTTATCGAAAATAGACGCGTATTGGATGCCTCTTTTTATGCCGGAAAAGGCTCGGTTCCAATGCTAACTAAGCAGGACGAAAAAGCATTGAGCATGAAAAATTTATCTTGTGACGCTTGGGGTGTTGCTCTTGTTAGATTATCTGAAAAAATCAAGGAATAACTCGGCTATCATGACTAATTACTAAGTGCACCTGCTTTAGAAAAACAATTAGTATGTGACTTGTTCTTTCGTCGTTTTATTAATTTAAGTCCTTCTCTGATCATTCAACGTTCTTGCGTTTTCGCCAGCTTTTTTAAAAGAACAACTTGATGATTCGAATCGATTTACCACTTTACTCAATGATAACAAATACTCTGTTTATGCGGATAGCGCTTATCAAAGCCAAGTACATGATGAATGGCTATCAAAACGGAGTATCGAAAATCGACACATTAAGCATGCCTATAGTAATCAGCCATTAATAAAAGAGGACAAAATTGAATGAAATACAATCGCGTGTTCGAAGTACAGTAGAGCGAGTTTTTGGGGTGTTTAAAACCTCCATTAAACAGGAGAGGTATTTCTAAAAACGGGAGTTAATGGTTAGAACATACTTTTATTGTAAATAAATTAACTCATTTAGGTTTTTTACAAGAATAATTTAATAATTAAGCTTTGAGCTAATATTTCATTAATAAAATGGAATCAAGCAAAGGCTAACTCATATACACATATTTTTGAGCAATGAATAATGAATAATGAAAAAATAGTAATTTTGGGTAATGGTCCTTCATTGAAAGGCTTTGATTTGACTATCTTAAATAACACCCCAACTTTGGGAATGAATGCTGCTTATAGGCATTGGGCAAAAATAAATTGGTATCCAACAATTTATTGTTGCCTAGATGATCAAGTTGTTATGAGTCATCACACTCAAATCAAGGAACTAATTGATGGGAATAAATGTTGCGTTTTTTTTCTTCATTTAAATATTTTAAAAAAATATCCTGAGCTCAGTAAAAAAGATAATGTGTATATCCTTTCATCATTCTTAAAAGGTAAACTACATGATGAGGCTCGTGAAAACTATGATCTTAATTTTTACGATTCAATATATTTTAAATCTAACGCACCAAGTAAACTAACTACTGGTTCATATTCTGTAAGGTTTTCAGCGTTTCTAGGATTTAGGAAGTTTGAATTGCTAGGTATAGATTGTGATTATGTAGAAATAATTAAAGAGGCTGTTGCAGGTGAAGGGCTTACTCTAGAAATTACAACTACTCCACCAAATAATCCAAATTATTTTTTTGATGATTATCAAATAGCAGGTGATGTATACAATATCCCAAACCCTTCAGTACATAATGGTAATCTTCATTTGCAGTCGTTTGAAGTCATGAAGGAAGATTTCAAAGAGCGTGCAAATTATATTGAAATAACTCTAGGGACAAAAAAATCTAAATTGTACTCGGAATGTACATTTAACTATAAAGATATAAATGCATTTTGTAATCCTAAAAAATTGTCTGCAGTGTTTGTTCCTTGCACAAAAAAAGAACTACCACAAATTATTCGGGTTATCAAAATGCTTGATAATCCAGAAGAGGCAGTACCTTATATTCTACAGATCAAAAAACCTTCAATAGAATTTGTTTTAGCTGTTAATAGTTTTAAGGATGCAGAATTTGAGAAAACTATAATAGAGTCTTATTTAGATACAAAATATTTAAAAAATTGCTTCTCAGGGCTTAGATTTGAGTATTCGAATCTTGAGGGAAGTAGGGATATGTACAATAAAAAAAGAATTGGTGTGCCAGGAGATGGTGGATATATGGCAGGTCCTAATAATCAGTTTTGGGATATTGTCCTCAACTTTTCTAAAGGTATGTCTTGCATATTTACGATGGAAGTTGATTGTAGAGTTATTCGACCTGGTTGGTTAGATGAGATTGAAAATATAATATCAGGCAGTGAAAGGTTTTGGATAAAAGGTAGTCATTATAGAGGCATTGCAAAGCTCAAATCTATAACCCATATTAATGGCTGTGCTATTTATGCAGTTGGAGATGATGAATTTAGACAATTTTTGTTGAACCATATTAAGCCTTATTACGATAAAAGAGTTAAAGAAAATCCGCATTTAGCATACGACTTGATATTAAGTGACTTTTTTAGAAATATATATATTAATCAAACTAGCGACAAGAACTGGTCGTTGTGGCAAAAAACATTACCTTATTTTCAGTATACAGATTTTATTCAAAATCATTCAGCCGAAGATGATTTTTATCATTGGAGTGGTAAAACTGATGTTTCATATTTACGATCAGATTACCCAAATGCATGGGTATTGCATGGAATGTATTTTTTTCCGAGCGATGATCCTGAGCAACCAACATTATATCAATCACCTGAACGCCTATATGATTATACGAAAAAGGATTCTATATTTATTGAAAATGAACCAAAATTGGCTAAAGAGATCGGGAGGCCATATTATATTCAAAAGATGATGTCTGGTTATATTAAAATATTGCCAGATTCAAAAATAGTTTTTGATATTGAAAAAGATGAATCTTATATAGCTTTTATATTTGGAAAATCAGGTGGATTCAATGAAAAAGATATAGTTGAATTTGAATTTACTATATCAAGTGATAAGTCATGTAATATTATTGCTAAAGCATGTCGATATGGGAATGATAAGTATGAAGCCAATGAGATCAAAATAACTTCTGAAAATAAAGAAAAGAGATTTAAATTAGGTATTTGTTTAAAAGCTAAACACGAAAATATGCGATTGCAACTTTCGCTTGTCCCTGCTAAAAAGATGGGAGGGATACTTAAGATATCTTTAAAAAATGTCACATGTAATATTGTTGGTATTGTAGAAGAAAATTATTTAAATAAAATTGAACCTAATAAAGAATTTTTGTTGGTTAGTATTAATCCAGATTTAGAAAGTGATTTTGGTCATTATTTACATATGGATTTAAAGCTACGTGAAGCATGTCTTGAGATTAATGGAGAATTTCTATCATTGTGTTCAGTGAATTGTAAATTGGGGCAAGATTGGTTGTTGCCAACATTCAGTTCTAAAACTTATGAATCAAACGCTAAATCAGTATTTTATAGGCGTAGTAATGCAGCTTGGGTAAATGGCTTTCAGAAAGCATTGATAACTCAATTTGAAAAAATCATAAAAGATAAAAAGAAAGGTTTACCAATAATTGTCTACAGTTATATGACTTCACCCGCAATGCTTTCTTATTTACTTGAATATGCTGAATGTTTTTTAAATGAAAAAATATACTTTGTTTTTAATATGTCAACGATGTTTATTGATTCATCTTGGTCATCAATTGGTCTGAAAAATAATGCATTAGCTGATTTTTTCTTTGAATTTATAATTAATTCTTCAAAATATCGAAAATCTAGAAATGTACTATTAACAACTGATTCATTTTATTTTTCAGATTTAATTAAAAAAGTCACTTCCGAAGATTGGCCACTTATTCCAATGTTCAGCATTAGTTCTGTTTGCAATGATCCATTAAGTACTTTAATCAAGCCTAAATCAAAGCGTTATACTGTCTATTATCCAAGTAACTCACAAATTGCAAAAGGTTTTGATCTTCTTGAGGGGTTAGTGAATCATGCTGAAAATGATTCTTCAAATGAATTTGATTTTGTTTTTAGGTATTTCCCTAGAGGAAATGAAATTGAACGTTTAGAAAATATATATAAAAAGCTATTTGATAGGGTTACATTTATTGACGGAGACCTCAGTGAACAAGATTACTCAGATGCTATTTTAAATGCGGATATTATTCTCATTCCTTATAGGAGCTCTGTATTTAGTTATAGAACTTCAGCTCAAGTAGTTGACGCTTTTTTATTGGGCAAACCATCAGTTGTAACAAATAATACTTGGGCTGGTGATTTTGTTAAGCACTTCGGATCTGGGGTTACATTCGAGGATGGTTCAGCATCAGATTTTTACAGAGCACTTAAAGAAGTGGCTTTAAATTATGAAAAAATAAGTGCTAATTGTCTTGAGCATAGGAAGAAATGGCTTCAAGAAAATTCAAACAAAACTGCACTTAATGTAATACTTAAGCCATTTATGAGTGACGCTAACATAAAACCTAGTAATGATCATTTCAATATAGCTGATGTTTTAGAATTATTTAGATCTAACGAGAGTTGCTCGCAAGAAAATAAGATAAATAGTAATTCAAAGTTACTTGAAGTATTAAATATTACAACTAATGGCCAGGTAAAGCCTAAAATAGACATAACTTCTGATCCTAATATTAGTGATCAAGCTTCATCAACTAAAGTAAATTTATCTAGTTTATCAAACACATACTCTATTAGTCCAGGAGATGGTTTTAAGTCAATTACTAATAACCAATGGCAATATAAATACTTCAGCGAACCAAGAAAGCCTTGGTTTGCTATATTTGATAATATTGCACCAATAATTGGACGTGAATATTCCGGTAGCTTTTTATTGTCATCAACATGCAATATGACTGTGTTTGTCGCTTTGGCGCGTCATGGTAGTTCGGAGTATGAAGGTGAAAGAAAACAAATACAGCTTATTTCTGGTGTGCCGCAACGTATTCAATTGAGCAAGAGTTTTACTAAATCTCATGCGGCAATTCGAATGCAATTGGATATTGAAGAGTTATTGAACGCCCAGGCTACTGATATTTTTATCGATAATCTCATTATAATTGAAACTCTGGCAAGTATTCGCGCTCGATTAGGCGATAAAAACATTACTCTCAGTACTGCAAACCGCCTGTATCGTGAACATGATTATATGACAGCCCTGGGCTTGTATTTGATGCTCTATCAACAGCATTCACTTGATTTTTTTAAAAATAATGCTTTAAGGTCTGCACATAAGCTCGGTATTTTATCGATACAAACTGATGAAGACCTCTTTCAGTTGATGACAATTTAAATAAATGTCTTAGAATTTACATCTTATTGAGTGACGGCGTTTGCAACCCCGTGACTCATATTTTAAACGCTATTGGAGTTTCCAATAGTTTCAGTCGGGTTACAACCCAGACCAGCGATAGAGATGGGGAAAACCTGTTGGTTGGGGAATAACTGGGGTCAGAGTATAATACTGCTACCGTTAAATCAATAATTTACTTGTAGTTTTGGCTGAAAAAATACAGGAAAATGTAGTAATCTTAATAAATCAATAAGATAGGTTTTTTAAAACAGATTTTACGATTTTATTACGATAGTAACCAACAGCCTTATCTGGATTAAAATCAAGATATAGACTTAATGCATTAATTATCAAGTATTAAAAATTAACGGTAGTATTAGTATTAGACCCCATTGATTTTTTTAAATTTATTCCGAAAGTAATATTTTTAAATCCACTAGTTTTTTTACCGTCAATACATAAATTCTAACTTCTATATAAACCTAATCAAAATAATGAACTTTACTGTAATAGCTAATTGTCAGTCCGGTCCAATAGGGACTATTATTTCATCTATGAGCCAAAAGCTTAAGTATAAACCTGTTAAACCGATATACCTCGTGAATGCAACAGATTTAATAGATTACGATAAGGTTATTGAGACCACAGAAATTATTATACATCAACCTATTGGTTTAAAATTTAACCAATTTGCAATTGAAAAAATAAAACTCCGTTTCCCTGATAAATTATATATTTCTTTTCCCTCACTTTATTTTCTAGGTTATTGGCCTGGAATGATGTATTTGAGAAAACCGGGGGGCGGCACCATGAAAGGAATTCTTGGTGATCATCATGATCAAAGAATTGTATCGGCATTTTTAGAAGGTAAATCTGTAATGCAAACTACACAACTTCTTTCTGAGCCAGTACAAAACGATTTTTTTGAAAAAGAATTTTTAAAGTTAAAAACACGCGAAGAATCCCTAGATGTTAAAAGTAGCAAATTTCTTATAGAAAATTTTCAACGAACTAAGCTTTTTCACGTAATGAACCATCCAAGCAACTACTTGTTAATACATGTAGCAATGCAGATTATGAAATGTCTAGATATAATACCTGACAAAGTTTCCTTGGAGAATATAAATAAACAAAGGGAATATCTCAACACATTTATAGCACCTGTGGATATTGGTGTACGGCGTGCAATAGATATTACTTTTAAATGCGATGGCAATTATTATTTCATTTCAGATAATGGATCAAAAAAATGGACTCTAAAAGAATACCTAGATGCATCTTTTATGATTTATGAAAACGAATCTAATCTCGCTGAAATTTTCTCTCACGCATTAAGACTTAGGTTAGAAATGGGATATTAGATTGAGCAGTATTAGATTCTGACTCCATTGATCCTAATACAAGAGGCAATGTATTGATTTTTTTTGCGTGGTAACCTAATACAAGGGGCAATGTAGCAGGTTACCAACGCTTAAAAACCTAGCTATAACTACTTGAAAAATAAATAAAAATAGAGAATAAAAAATACAAGGGGCAATGTATTGGGTTTTTATTGCGTGGTAACCCAATACAAGAGGCAATGTATTGGTTTTTTTTGCTTGGTAACCCGATACAAGGGGCAATGTATTGGGTTTTTTTGCTTGGTAACCTAATACAAGAGGCAATGTATTGGTTTTTTTTTGCGTGGTAACCTAATACAAGGGGCAATGTATTGGTTTTTTTTGCTTGGTAACCTAATACAAGAGGCAATGTATACGACTTTCTTTCCGTGACAAGAAGAAATCTGCTTAGGAACGTACATGAGCTGGAGCTTGGGAATGGGTACAAAAACTGTCCGAACTATTGCTACTCACGAATTTCATCTTTGGGTATAATCATCCAAAATCAATGAGGATGATATGATTAAACAGGATATTGAACAAACAGCCAACACGGAAATCTTAAATGATAATTATGACAGTCCTTGGAAAGAGGCGGTTGAGCATTATTTTCCGGAATTTATAGCGTTTTATTTTCCTGACGCTTATGCCGAGATTGATTGGTCCAAGGAGTATTTATTCCTGGATCAAGAGCTGCGGACAGTCGTGCAGGATGCCGAATTGGGAAAACGCTTTGTTGATAAACTGGTCAGAGTGACCTTGCAAAATGGCGATGAAAACTGGATATACATCCATATTGAAGTACAGGGAACAAGGCAGACCGAATTTGCCGAGCGCATGTTTGTTTACAACTATCGTCTTTACGATCGTTATCGTCGGCCTATTGCCAGTATGGCCGTGCTGGCAGATGAACATAAACACTGGAAACCGACTGCTTATGGCTTTGCCGTGCTGGGTTGCAAGCATACCCTGGAGTTTCCCGCTGCCAAGCTGACCGACTATCACGACAAAGTAGATGAATTACTGGCATTGGATAATGCTTTTGCCTTGATTACGGCAGCGCATATCCTGACTCAGCAAACCAGAAAGGAAAACCAGGCACGCTATGAAGCTAAATTACGCCTGGTAAAAATACTGTATCAACGACAATGGGATAAACAACGCGTAATAGACTTGTTTGTTGTAATAGATTGGTTAATGAAGCTGCCAGAATGGTTGGATCAACAGGTCTGGCATGAAATCGAAACAATTGAGGAGAGTGAAAAAATGCAATACATAACCAGCGTCGAAAGAATAGGCATCGCCAAAGGACGGGTAGAAGGGCGAGTAGAGGGACGGGTAGAAGGTGAATCCAAGCTGCTTAGAAAGTTACTTGAACACCGCTTTGGTGCCTTAC
>JBAXTQ010000063.1:0-16816 GCA_037130115.1 Methylococcaceae bacterium | reverse complement strand
GGCTTTTTTATAAAGAAAATGGAGTATTAAACCTTAAGTCGGACAGACTCCTAGTTCATTGTCAACATTTCTCATATCGTGTTCAAAGTCTGAAGCGCATTGCGCTAAATCTTGAATGATTTTTTTATCTACATCTTTATTTTTCTTTTTAAATAAACCGAACATAATTAAATACCTCTAAGTAAGTTTTTATTAGTTTTTTCATAGCATAACGTTGAGCTAACCGGGCGCGTCGCCACGGAAAGCTGAAAAAATAAAGCAGGATTTTAACTGTGCTCCGGTTGAGCGTAATGTTAGCCGCCCATTCCCCAAAAAACGGGGAAAAGTGTTGTAATTGCACTCATAAAATCATGTGTATTTTCAATTGGTTGAAATAATCGCTTTGATAGTCCACAATATTGCTGAGCATTGATGTGACTTTAAAAGTTCCGAAAAATTCGTGAACCACTGTGATGCTGGACTTAAATTCAGGAATGCCGAATATTTTTACTGTGTAAATTCTTTTGTTTTGTGTATTGGGATCACCAAACTCCAAAAAATCCATAGGCCTTCCAGAGTAAAACCTATTAATTGAGTCCTCGACCACCTGTGCCATCCCATCGCTGTCATTATGAAGGCTATGGTAAACATGGCCGATTTTGTAATTATCAGGAAGCGATGAGCCGCAAGATTTGTAGATAATTCCACATGACAGAGCAGTAAAGAAATCATCAAGTCGCGAGACATCAACTTTGTACTTGACTGCGCCATTGCCTAAAGGCTCTGCCCCATTGGCAAGTTTTTTTCGGAGTGCTCCATTGTTGAAATCTAGCTGTGGTACAACCTTGTTTAAAAAAACTTCCCTTGCGCAATTGCTTGGTGACGCATTCATGCATATTTGGGCAAGCACATAAAGATCATCTTTGGATTTCGCATTGTTGTGCTTTTCGCATGATTTAACAGTCAAAAGTTGCTCTTTCTCTCCATCAGGGAAGAGTGCACGCGGCGGGATATGTTCTTTGGTAACGCCCTTCTGATTACACCCTTGAAAATAGCAAGCCATTCATTATCTCTTAATTGTAACGGCTAACGTAAAGTAAATATATAAAAAGGTATATTTTAAAATCCCAAAATCAGGTGTAGATCCTTACAACTTTTATTGATTTTTGTCGATTCTATCATATTTATTTTTTGATAGCACTCCTTGTTATGCCATTAAGTTCCACACCGCTTAATCCACCGACAAAACTGATAGAACACAACAACAAACTAAAAAAAGATTTTCTCTCAAAAATAAATTCAAGCAAGCAAGCACCAATAACTTCAGCGTTGTTCGGTGTCCGGTATTGGCCGTCAGCGGGCGGTCAGTTCCAACTAAAAATCAACAAAGACGCGGGCAAGTCTCAAAGACGGGGTCAAGTCTTGCAATCAAGCATTTATAGCTAAACACTGTCAGGCAGCTATTCATTCATGAATAGCCAGGTCGGGCACATGCTTTTCGTGCCCGACATTTTCGCGTTAGAACGCACGAATGGCATTGAATAAATCTGCGTGGGGGCACGAACGGCATGTGCCCACACTACCGGGCTTATGCAATCCCACGACCGGAATTACCGCAGTATTGATTTCCGCTGAAGTACGATGAAAAAAACCAAATTTTCGCGAACCGGTAAAAATTAAATAGTAGGCTTCACCTGACGTACTTTGTCGGTTGGAGGACAGGCAATTGGCGATATACAGGATGGAGGATTCTATCCATTTGCGTAGATCGACCGCCATTGTCAGTAACAATTAAGCGGTAAAGTGATCGTCAACTTATCAAATTTAGATATGTCCATATTTATTCTTTGTGAATTATTTACTTACACATTTGACAATAGTTCGTTTATAAACGAATATATATCATGTATGAATTACGCCATTATCTAACTGCCGACGAGAAAGATGTCTATCTTGATTGGCTACGAAAACAGAGCGACATAACGGCAAGGATTGCTGTAGATCGGCGCGTGAACCGTGTCGAGCAAGGTAACTTTGGCGATCATAAGTTTTGTCGTGATGGAGTGTGGGAGCTACGCATTGATGTAGGTGCTGGCTATCGTGTGTATTATGCCATCGCAGGTAAAGAAATTGTGTTGCTACTGTGTGGGGGCGAGAAGCGAACGCAAGACGCGGATATCGACCGCGCTTGCAAATATTGGCAGGATTGGCAAAGGAGAACATGAGATGAAAGATAGAACGCATGATGAGGCAATGGCTGAGATGTACCGGAAAGACCCAGCATATGCGCTTCAATTACTGAACAGCATTCTTGAGAATGGCGATCAAAGTGAACTTTTGATTGCCCTAAGACAAATGGCAAAAGCTTTTGGGGGTGTGCAGGCCATAGCCGAGCAGGCACACCTGAATCCCAATCAGCTTTACCGCACCTTATCGCCAGAAGGCAACCCTGCACTGAGCAGCTTTTCTGCGATTCTCAAGGCAATGGGTATGCGCCTTTCAGTGCAGCCTATACAGCACATCTAGCGGCACATGGTTGAATCATAAACCAAGCTATTGAATATGATCTTATAGATTTTCAGATAAATAATTTCGATCTTAACGGATACCATCCCTTTAAGGGATGTTATCCGTATGGACTCCAAACTTCATGTAATGGAAATTTAATTTCTGAAAGACTATATTTACATGATGAATGGTTATAAATAATTGGTCTAGTAATATCAAAAATCAACACACTCACAGAGAGGCTTGGAATGAGTGGCGGTTTTTATTAGTAGCCTCGTGTATCCAACTGCAAGCCATTTAACGACTCGGGGAGTCGGGTAATATCGGATTCAATTCGGCCATCTTCATGCAGTTTTATCAAGCGATAACCGGGAGCTGCGGTATCCAGGCTGAAACTTTCACTTTTCGGTGTAAATTGAAAGCAGGTTGACGGTGTTCCAAAAATGCGCAGCGCCCCGATTGTTATATCCATGGCTTGATGGATATGTCCGGACGTGACGGCTTTTGCTTGCGGATATTTTTCCAGTATCATCAAAAATTCCTCGCTGTTTTCAATAATCATGGTGTCCAGCCAGACACTTTTAGTTTCCAGACAATTATGATGCACTGCGATCAGCGCGTGATGATTCGGGTTGCTGGTCAAGCAATCTTCCAAAAACAGCAATTCCTGTTTTGATAAACGACCGCCGGTAGCGCCCGTTATCTGACTATTGAGACAAATCAGTTGCCAGTTTTCCAATAAAACCTGTTTTTGGCAATTTACCTGAGGGCTATTAAAAACTTGCTGCATCAGTTCATAATCATCATGATTACCGGGAAGGCAGATACAAGGTGTGTTAGTGGCTTCAAGTTTTTGCAAGATACGTTGATAGCTTGCGGGGCAGGGATTTTGGGTCAGGTCGCCGGTAACCAGAATTAAATCAAAATGATGATGTTCAGAAAAAGCCAGTTCAAGAATGGCATGAAAATAATGCTCGGTATTGATACCCAGAAAGGTTTCATCCAAACCAGGCAGAATGTGCAGGTCTGTTATTTGTAATAGCGATAGGGCGGTCATGATTGCGGTTATTCAATAGTCTTAACAAAAATTTTGGAGTTTCTTTGTGGATTGTACAGTGCCTTGAGTGGGTCGGGAAGGCTGTTGATATCGGACGCTAAAAAGCCGCGCTCAATAAACCAATGCATGGTTTGGGTTGATAATACAAATAATTTTTTAAGAGCGAGCTGTCCGGCCTTTTGATAGACATAGTTAAGCAGTCGATTGCCGCGTGCCGATCCCTGGTAATCAGGATGCACGGCAAGGCAGGCAATCGCGCCGAATTGACCTTGTTCATTGGGATGCAGAGCGGTGCAGCCGATGATCAAGCCGTCCCGTTCGATAATAATATAGTCCGCTATTTCCATTTCAATTTTTTCTCGGGAGCGTTTGGCTAAAATACCTTGTTGTTCCAAGGGCTTAATCAACTCCAGAATGCCGCCTATATCATTAAGCGTGGCCGGCCGTAATTCTTCAAAAGGGGTGGAACTAACCAACGTGCCGATACCGTCACGGCTAAATAATTCAAGTAACAGCGCACCATTAATGGTTCGATTAATCAAATGCACACGCTCTATTCCGGAACGGCAGCTTTGAATGGCCGCTTTAAGCGGCTGGCTAATCGTGTCGGCAATATCAGCGTGCTGTTGCAGGAACGTATCCGCTTCATCCGTGGTCATTTGTCGAATTTGCTCGCCGTTATCCGGATTGCAACAAGTTTGCTCCGTTAACAGGATTAATTTTTCCGCTTTTAATGCAATTGAAACGGCTGTGGCAACCTGTTCAGCCGACAAGTTAAAAATTTCTCCGCTGGGAGAATAGCCAATCGGCGAGATCAACACGATATTATTTTGGTCGAGTTGTTGGTGAATCGCTGCGCTGTCAATACGCCGGACTTCACCGGTATGGCAGTAATCAATTCCGTCTATAACACCGATGGGTTTGGCCGTGACAAAATTGCCGGAAGCCACTTTAAGCCCGCTTCCTGCCATCGGAGAATTTGCCAGCCCCATGGACAACAGTGCTTCAATTTCTACACGCACCAATCCCGCAGCTTCCTTGACACATTGCAACGCCAGATCATCGGTAATACGCAAGTGCTGATGAAACAGGGCAGGGGCGTTGAGCTTGGACAGTCGCTGGTCTATCTGCGGGCGTATCCCATGAACCAAAACCAGACGAATCCCCAAGCTACTGAGCAGTGCAAAGTCATGCACATGATGATCAAAATCATCAGCCAACACCGCTTCACCACCAAAAGAAATAACAAAGGTTTTATTGCGATGCGCGTGGATGTAAGGCGATGAGTCTCTAAACCAACTGACGAAAGAGTTTTGTGTGTTCATGATTATAAGCTTGTAATTTAATAGGTTTAGGAATTACGCATTGACAGATTAAAAAATCCGTGAGTCCCTTTAAATACAAGGCATTACAAATTTTAGATGAGTCTATTTTGGGCGATTTTTATAAATTTAGTTGCTGGTAAAACATTCATAAGCTCATAATATTTATTGTAAAAAACAAAAAACTTAGTTTGTCAATGCGTAACTCCTAAGGTTTTTCGCCTACTAATCCAATATGATTTATCTATATGAGACTTTCCAGGTTTCTACTGCTTGTTTTGATAGCCAGGCTTGGTAAGCATTTAGGTTTTGCAGGTTCCATTTGTCATAAGAGGCTACCTGTTGAGCCAAGGGGTAGTGGGCATCTAAATAAGCCTTCTTTTTATCTTCAAAACGGGCTCTTTTTAATTCATCTTTCTCGAGCAAAACCACATTGCCCAAGCGATCTTGAATATCATTGACTCCCTCTCCAAAATAATCATCCCAATCCCCATCAGGATTATAGGGGCAAACATGCTCTAACGTTGTTTTGGTGGGGTCTGTTTCATGTCCCAAATGGGTTTCTATTTCGGCTAATAGAAATCTTATTTTTTTTGCAGAACGCTTACTTGGCATTTTATGAAATTCAAACGCATTAAAAAATGACTCATCACTCGGATAAAGTTTTTTAAATAGATCACTATTTTTAACATGACTTGCGCGGGTAAATTCTTTTGAGTGTATTTTTATCGCAAGCTGATTATAAGCATATTCTTGCTCATTGGGAGAAAGATGACAGATTACATTATATCTAATAGCTAAAATATACAAATACTTGGAAAGTGTTATAAACTCTTCGGCAGAAAACTGATAAAACGCCGACATTAAAACCGTAAATGGTTGTTTTATATTAAATAATTCAAGCCCCTCCAGGTATTTTTTAACATGACGATAAACAACATCTTGATTAGCCCACCATTCATCGTGAGGATTCAAAAGAGAAGCATAAATAGGTGCATACTGACTTAAAGAATGAAGATATTGGTATGCTTTTTCTGGTGTGCTTACCAACTTCCGAACCGATGAAAATAAGTCTTTTTTGGTCACTAATGTGGCTTGGAAGTTGTGATGATAACGAATAAAATCGGTAAAATTACTTTCCCCCAGTTGAGAAACTATTTCAGACCAGCTTTCATCAAGTTCATTTAATTCGTCATCTGAAACGTCATCATTTTTTGTGACCACCGAAAATATATAGTTTTTTAATAAATCAGGGGTCGATAATTGCACGCCTCGCGCATTTAAAGTTTCAAATACCTTATAGGCATTTAAGTCATCTTGTACAACTATCTTGGTAAAAATCATGCCCGAAGAAATACACTCAATAAACTCGGCACAACTTGCCCCGGAGTTACCCATGTTTTTTGATTCAAAAAATTTAAAACATTTATTCAGGAGTTTATTGGTATTTGTTTGTCCACGTTTATTGGGTGCTTCAAGCGTGGAACAAATCGTTTTAAAATTAGAACTATTATTTCTATTCAATGAAAGTTTGCTATCGACCTTTAAGGAAACAGGATTTTTAGAGCCAATATAGCGCTCTATTAAAACCCGTAAACGTTCTTTATTTTCATCCGCTTCATCTCCTTTGTCGATCAACAACTGAAGGTTTTTCATAGCGGCGAGTACGACTAAAGACAAGGTAATAAGTCTTTGTTGTCCATCAATGACTTCAAAATCATGCTGGCTTTTTCGTTGAAGAACGATATAGCCCATATAATGGTATTGCTCATCTTTAATGGTTTCAATATCAGACCATAAGTCCTCCCATTGCTCCCGATCCCAGGCGTAATCTCTTTGAAACCTGGGGACTTGGTATTTCACACCATTACCAATCAATTCTTGAAAAGTCTGATTAGTGGGTTCCATTAACATAAATGCCATACGATATTCCTCTTTTGCTAGCCAGGTAGGGTACGCATCGCGTACGTTTTCTAAAGCGTTCCGGGTATGTTAAGCTCACCAAAAGGTGCGCGGTGCGTACACTGCCTACTATTTTCGCGATTGCCAATAATTGGGCTGCTTTCTTATGTGCATAACAGCGATTATTTCTATTTGAGCAGGTCTTGTTCGAAAAATAATCGCATAAGGAAAATGCAATAGCCGACATTTTCTGACATCGTCCTCTATCTTTCGATACAGCAATGGGGTTCGGCATACTCTGTTGATAGCATCTTCAATAGCCTCAATAAAACGTTTTTCTAAGCCCGCCTGTTGTTTTTTATAAAACAAAACAGTCTGTTCCAATTCTTCTTGTGCTTGAGGATGCAGGAAATATTTCATAAATAACGCAGTTTCAATTCGGCCATAAATTGTTCACCGTCAACCAATATCGAAGAATTTGTATCTATTTCGTTACAGCGTTTTTGTATTTCTTGTCGCCATGCTTCTGAAACAATAAAGTCTTCCTCGTAATCCAGACTTTCCAGCAATATCTCTGCAATATAAGCTCTTGACGTAGGCTCAAGTTTTAATGCTTGTTCGGCAATAGTTTCTATATTCATAAATCACCTTTAACTTCATCCAGCTATGTTTAACAGCAAAGTAGGGTACGCATTGCGTACCGTTTAAACCAATTCCTAAAAATGTACGCGATGCCTACCTTGCCTGGCTTCAGGTTTAAACGCACCCTGTTTAGTCATAATAAAACTATGATCATAGGCTTTCCTTGTTCTTTCCAGTAATCCATCGCCTCTAATAATATTTCATTCGCAATTCTCCATTCATCGGGTCTATTGCTTCTGAAATTATGAGAGTTTTTATATATAATCAGAAAACCATTTTCTGAATTGAGCCATGAAAGATCTGTTACAGAATCAGAAAATGCATCCCAATTGAAACCAAAGTATTCAGGAAATTTAAGTTTTTCAGAAAATTCATTTAAAAATGTTTCCTTATCTTTAACGTTATCACCATCGATGAAAAAACAATCAGCAATAGGGGTTGGGAAAAAACTTAGAAACTGATTAGTTAATTCAGCCGTTAATACCTTAGTCATTCGTTGATCTCCATAAAAGTTTGATAGTGATCGCTGGTATAATACATCTCTCCTTTTTGACCTGAGACTATTCGCTGTGCTCCCCTATCCAGTGAGTTAGGTATAGGCACTGTATATTCTTTATAATAGCCGGATAACCGGGAAGGAAGTATCCCTTCACGGTTCTTAAATTCAATACCATCTCTCGGATAAGGAAAAGGCCCACCTTTTTTTATTAACTTATAGGTTGATTGAGCTTCGATAGGTAAAGCGCATAATATTTGCATTTTTAAAGTTGCTATTCGTCTTCTTGTGGTTTCCAGCAAGTAGCCTCGATGGAGTATAAATGGAATCGAGAGTGTAGAGGACTCCGATTATCCTCGATTCCACTACGTTACATCGAGGCTACTTGCTGAGCTTCATCGAATTACCATTGATTCGCCTTGATTATAGATGTTCTGAGATTACCATTTTGTTGCATAATTAATTCTATCGTGTAACCGCTATATTGATGACCATCAAAAGAAAAATTAAAAGTTGAATCTGCTTTGCTGTATGTCGTATCTGGCCCAAAAAGATAATCCAAACCATACCATGTAGTTCCAGAGGCGTATCTTATTTCGTATGTACCCAATGGAATTTTTATATCTATAGTTTCACCCGAACGAATGAAGTATGCACCGATTGGTTGGCCGTTTGAAAGGTTTACAATTTTTATAAAATAGTGATGCCCACCAGATGATGACGTTCTAATTTTAAGTGGTGCTACGCCATCTCTAAAATTAGCATTGTTAGCTCCACTTTGAGGGAGTGGTTGCTCTGGTTGATTAAAGATGGGAACAGGTTTTTGATTAGTTGCTGTTACAGAACTACTATCAGAACTTGATTGTGTTTTACTATCGGTATGCGGTGAATCTAATACAGAAAAAGAATCAGATTTAGCTCTATTAGTGTTTGATGGTTGTGATTGCTCGGTGTGAACAGGTTGAGATTTCACTTGTCTGGGAAATGACACCTGTTCTTTTTGTTCATGAAGTTTATTATATAAAATACTAACCCCATAAAATAGCCAACCTATAAAAAAAAGTGCTATTACAAATTCTTGAACAGTCCGTTTCAGTGTGTATGTTACCCAATTATCATTTGGTCTCCATTTTTGTTGCTTTTGATAACGGTTTTGTTCATTATTTCGCCATTGCTCCCATTTTTGTTTTATTTCTGATTCGGTTGCAGTGGAAGACGATTTGTGATTTGCTTTTGCTGACGGAGGCGGCTCTTCGGTTTTTGGTACTTCGCGTTTCTCTTGTCCTTGATAAGGCCGTTGCTCAGTGGCTTTGGCTTCTTTATTTTTAATCCAAACATCATGTAATGCACGTTGAGCAGGGTCTATCAGTGCCACATAGGAGGCATTAATGATTTTCATGATTCTTTCCGCTTCTTTGTCGCTGCCCTGGTATTTATCGGGGTGATAGGTTTGGCAAAGGGCTTTATAGGCGGCTTTGATCACACTGTCTGGAGCATTCCTTGCAACTTTTAGATTATCGTAATGGGTGCGGAAGTTAGCCATGTAACTTGTTTTTGTTGTGAAAATAAGGCATCCTGATTGTAACCGACTGGTTATACCGTTTCATGATATGGCGTGATACGCAAACGTTATTATGCTACGAGTCGGGTAGGGTACGCATTGCGTACGTTTTTCAAAGTGTTCTGGGTAAATCAACTTCCAAAAAAGTACGCGATGCGTACCCTACCTACTGTTATGTCAAAACTGCGCCAATTCTGATGAAGAAAGAACGCTTTCTGCCAGTAAGTCAGGGTGATTACGAAAAATAACGTCTTGCTCTTCTTTCAGTTTTTTATCAATTTCATTTATAACAAGAAAAGATTTACGGTCAAATTTTAAACCATCAAATATGAGTTTTACGAAGCGATTATTGCTATCGCCATTGGTACATAATAAATCAAACACAACAGGTCCCCGAAACCGGATGTTCTCCAGTTCAGCGCTTATTTTGTTTAGTCGTTGGAGTGGGTTGTAATCAGCGAATGCAGTAATTATGACTGCTTCACCATTTTCAACTACTCTTAATCGTTTCATGATTTGGTATTTATCGCTCTGTAAATATCGTTAAGTAAGCCGTAGACATCTTTACTTAAAGATAGTGCCTTTTCCAAAGTATCAATTTTTCTACTTGCATCGGCAAAGTCATTCATATGAAATAGAGTGTGACGATGTTTTCGGAAAAAAGTATAAGCATTTTCCATTGGTTGTACAACGTTACTTATTTCAACATTGTTAATAATATAACTACTTTTGAATTTTGCTACACCTTTGCTTTTATTAACATCAAAAAATGCTCCGAAGTTGTGTTCTTCTTGATCTGGATACATTCCAAAACTACAAAGAACAGTTCTTAAAACACCCTCTAATGCACGAAGATCGGGAAACAGTAGCATGGAATACTCAGGGAGTCGTGGAGACGCTAGCTTTACACAACAGCCAGAAATTAGAAGGCTTTGTATAGTGCTTGGTAAGCTATCAAACGACTCACTTAGCTGAGTTTTAAGGTAATCCCTAGCAACTTCTATTCGTACAATAGCAGCTGTATTTTCTTCTGTTCTACTGAGTACAGCTTGTAATCCAGACAAATCAAGAAGTTCTGTCATTAAGTAGATAATTCTACGATAAGAAAATAATGGTTTGCCTTGTATGGTTAACTTATTCGTAGTTTTGAAATGAGTAACGGTAATCGTATCTTGATTAGCAATACTACGAACACGCACTAATTTACGGATTGGCTCATCTTGTTCAACATTAAATTCAAACTCACGATTACCATTGTCATCCACACAAAAGCACAACTCATCAAAGATTGGTTCAATATCTTCAGAGGAAATACCTACTAGAGAATAATTAACAGTAATAAATTCTCCTGGATCAATAGTGCTATAAAAATGTTGTGCCAGCAGTTGTCCTTGTTCTTGATTTTTTCCTATTTTATATTGAACCGTTGTGGTTCCATCGTTATTCAAATGAAGATCAATAATGGCATCCTCAGTTCCTACCCGACCAATGGTTATTCTTTTCTTTTTATTGTTGTCAAGCAGTTCAGTAGAGCGCAGAACGAGAGAATTATGGGCGACAAATACACTCAAGTATTGATCAATTTCGTCTCGCCGAAGATTTAATCCCTTATAGTCGGGAGCCATTGTTTAATCCAAAATTAATAAAAAACGATATAAGAGACTTCAAATAGTTACAAACATTATGTACTAAGTTGGGTTTACAAGGTACTTTTTTTAAAGATCAATCCAAATTATCCGTCACAGCACCCAACGACGCCGAACTCACCAGTTTGGCATATTTTGCCAATACGCCACGGGTATAACGCGGTGCGGGTTGCGTCCATGATTCAAGGCGCTGGGCAATTTCGTGTTCGGTAATAACCAGTTTCAGTTCGTTGGTTTCTGCATCGATAATGATGGTGTCGCCATTTTCAATGATCGCTAACGGGCCACCGACGTAGGCTTCCGGTGTGATGTGTCCGACTACAAAGCCGTGGGTTCCACCGGAAAAACGGCCGTCGGTAATTAATGCGACTTCTTTACCCAAGCCTTTGCCCATAATGGCGGAAGTCGGGGAGAGCATTTCGCGCATGCCGGGGCCGCCTTTGGGGCCTTCGTAGCGAATCACAATCACATCACCTTTAACGATGTCGCCGTTTAATATGCTGTGCAGGGCTTGTTCTTCGGCGTCAAATACTTTGGCGGTGCCGACAAAGCGCAAACCTTCTTTACCGGTAATTTTTGCAACTGAACCACCCGGTGCCAGATTGCCATATAAAACGACCAAATGACTGTCTTTTTTAATGGGGTTGTCCAGCGAGTGAATCACGTCCTGGTCTTCAGGGTACGGTTTAACATCGGCCAGATTTTCCGCCAGCGTAAGACCGGTTACGGTTAAGCAGTCGCCGTGCAGTAAGCCTTTATCCAGCAGGATTTTCATCAACGGTTGAATGCCGCCGATTTCAATTAATTCGGTCATCAGGTAACGACCGCTGGGTTTTAAATCGGCAAGCATAGGCACGCGCTTACCGATGCGGGTGAAGTCATCCAGGGTAATGTCGACGTTACCGGCATTGGCCATCGCCAAAATGTGCAATACGGCATTGGTTGAGCCACCCAGTGCAATGACAATAGTGATGGCGTTTTCAAATGCCGCTTTGGTCATGATGTCGCTGGGTTTAATATTGTTTTTTATCAATTCCAGAACGGCAGCACCCGCACGTTCGCAGTCCAGTCTTTTGTCGTTTGAAATAGCGGCTTGAGCCGAGCTGTTAGGCAGGCTCATGCCCAGTGCTTCAATGGCCGAAGCCATGGTGTTGGCTGTGTACATACCGCCGCAGGAACCGGCGCCTGGAATGGCTTTGGCTTCAATTTCAGCCAGTTCGGTATCATTAATTTGGTTATTGGCTCGTGCGCCGACGGCTTCAAAAACAGAAACCACATCCAGTTTTTTGTCTTTATGACAACCGGGCATAATGGTGCCGCCGTACACAAAAATGGCGGGACGATTTAGACGCGATATCCCAATCATACAGCCGGGCATATTTTTGTCACAGCCGCCAATCGCAACAATGCCGTCAAAGCCTTGGCAGCCGACCACGGTTTCAATGGAATCGGCAATCACTTCGCGGGATACCAGCGAATATTTCATGCCTTCCGTGCCCATTGAAATACCGTCACTGATGGTGATGGTATTGAAGATAACGGCTTTGCCGTTGGCATTATCAACACCGGCCGCCGCAGAATCAGCCAGCTTGTTGATGTGCATATTGCACGGCGTGACCATGCTCCAAGTCGAGGCAATGCCTATTTGCGGTTTTTTAAAGTCTTCATTTTTAAAACCAACGGCGTGCAACATGGCGCGACTGGGTGCGCGTTCCATGCCGTCAACAACGAGTGAAGAAAAGGGGCGGGTGTTGTGGTCATCTGAGTGAGCCATGTTATTGATTCCTGGTGTTAAGGTAAAAGAGTGAAAGGCGAAAGGCGAAGGCGAAGGCGAAGGCGAAGGCGAAGGCGAAGGCGAAAGGCGAAGGCGAAAGCTAAGGCGAAGGGCGAAGGATACAATATATACGTATCCTTTTGCCTTGTACCTTTTGCCTTTTGCCTTGCACCTTTTGCCTTTTACCTTTTACCTTGTCCCTTGTCCCTTTCGCCTTAAATTAAAACGAATCCCAACTGCTTTTGTGTCGCCAGCCGAGTTTTGGCAAGATAAAGCCTAAAAGAACACCAGCAAGCGAGAGTAAACCGCCGTATAAAAACCAGTCCTGACCTGCTGTGTCTTTGAGTACCTGATTTTCAAGTTTGAACTGCTGCAATTCCCGTTCAACGTTAACGACCCGTTCTTGAAGTTCGTCGCGTTCATTTTTTAATTGTATCGAACTGCCCGCTGTTTTTTTGATGTCGTTGAGTTCGCGGGCTAACTGATCACGCTCGATCGCTAAAGATTTTTCCAGGGATGATCCCGGTGTAACGGCTTCTTTTAGTGTCGCCAGTTCAGCTCGCAGTGCGGCATTGTCAGACTGTACCAAGGTTAGGGTTTTGCCGGCATTATCTTTAGGGTTAACAGCGGGTGCCTGTTTTTTGGTATAACGCGAATTAATGTAACCTTCGGTGCCATCAAGCAGACGAACGTGAATAAATTCAGATTTTTTTGGTTTATCAATAACTGTCAGCGGCGCTCCCGTAGGCAGCGATTGCAGGATTTTACCCTGAGCGCTGGCTTCGTTTCTTAACGATAAATTAACATCGTCAGCCACATAAACGGTTTCAGCCTGCGCCGAAGCCGAAGTGAGTATCAGGATAAAAAAAGCACTGAGTAAAGTTTTCACGGAGTTATTCTGTGTAAGTCAGTTGGTAACGCTAATTTTAACGTTATTTTTTGCACAGGAGAAATTCCAGTAATGCTTTTTGTGCATGTAGTCTATTTTCAGCTTCTGCAAAGATAACACTTTGCGGGCCGTCTATCACTTCAGCCGTTACTTCTTCACCCCGATGAGCGGGTAAACAATGCATAAACAAGGCGTCTTTATGCGCAGCATTCATGATCTCGGCGTTAATCTGATAATCTTTAAAGGCTATTTCCCGGTGTTTTTGTTCATCTTCCTGACCCATGCTGGCCCAGACATCGGTTACGCAGAGATCAGTGTTTTTAGCCGCTGCCAATGCGCTATTAAAAAATCTGACACGATCGCCCGCCGCGTCAACAATTTCTTGTTGCGGATAATAGCCGGTTGGGCAAGCAATGTTTAAGTTAAAATCCAGCAGCATGGCGGCATGAATATAAGAATGACACATATTATTGCCGTCACCAATCCAGGTAACGGTTTTGCCTTTAATGTCGTCTCGAAATTCAAAATAAGTTTGCATATCCGCCAGCAATTGACAGGGATGTTGTAAATCCGTTAACCCGTTGATAACCGGAACGCTGGAGTGCTGCGCGAAGGTGGTGACGGTTTCGTGTTTGTCGGTTCTTAGCATGATGCCGTCGACCATGCTGGAAATCACTTTGGCACTGTCATGCAACGGTTCACCACGACCCAATTGGGTATCTCTGGGTGACAAAAACAAAGCACTGCCGCCAAAATGAACCATACCCGCTTCAAAGGAGATGCGGGTGCGAGTGGATGATTTTTCAAAAATCATCGCCAATACCTGACCTTTTAACGGTTGGTAATCGGGATCGCGAAAATTTTTAAGTTCTATGGCTCTATGGATAATGTGACGAAATTCTTCGCTGGATAAATCAAGCAAGCTGGTGAAATGTCTGGGATTCATGATCATGTTTTTTGTGCTGTTTGTTCGGTGTAGTTGTTGATAAGTGTCGATAAAGTGTCTACCAGCAGCTTGATTTGTTGCTCGTCAATAATTAAGGGCGGTAACAAACGGATAGTGGAGTCATTGGTCACATTAATTAATAAACGCTGTTGCAAGGCTGATTTAACCAACTCGGCGCAGGAGCTGTCGAGTTCAATACCGATCATTAAACCTTTATTACGAATATCAACAACATGTGGATTACCTTGCAGGTGCTCGGTAAAACCGGCGCAAATAGCATCGCCTTTTTGCCGTGCCAGTTCAATCAGATTTTCTTCGTCCAATGTAGCCAATACCGCCAAGGCCGCGCTACAAGCCAACGGATTGCCGCCAAAGGTAGAGCCATGCATACCGGCAGTGAGCAGTTCTGCCGCTTTGCCCCGCGCAAGACAGGCACCAATAGGCACGCCATTACCCAGTGCTTTAGCCAGGGTACAGACATCAGGAATAATGTTGTTGTGCTGAAAGGCAAGAAATTTACCGGTACGTCCAATGCCGCTCTGAATTTCATCCAGCATCATCAGCAACTCGTGTTGGTCACACAGGCTGCGTATCTGATTAAGGTAATCAGCGGCAGGTATATTGATGCCGCCTTCACCCTGAATAGGTTCAACCAAAATGGCAACGATATTTTTATTGTCTGCAAGCGCTTGTTTAATGGCGCTGATATCGTTATACGGTACGCGAACAAAGCCTTCAACCAGCGGCGCAAAGCCTTGCTGTACTTTACTGTTTCCGGTCGCGCTTAGCGTTGCCAAGGTACGGCCATGAAAACTTTTATCCATGACAATAACGGAAGGATAATCGATGCCTTTTTCATGTCCGAATTTTCGCGCCAGTTTGATGGCCGCTTCATTGGCTTCGGCTCCCGAGTTACAAAAAAACACGTTATCCATGCCGCTTTTTTCAGTCAGTTGGTCGGCAAGACGTTCCTGATTGGCAATTTTATAGATATTGGACGTATGCAGCAGTTTTTCGCTTTGGGCGCAGATGGCTTTGTGGATTGCGGGGTGAGCGTGCCCTAAATTGCATACGGCGATGCCGGAAAGGGCATCCAGATAACGGTTATTGTTTTCATCCAATAACCACGCGCCTTCGCCCCGTTCAAAAGTGACCGGTAAGCGATTGTACGTTGGCATAATATGGCTAGTCATGGTTTCTGCCTGTAAGCGAAAAAACAGGCAGTAATCGACTACCCGATAAAAAAACATTTGATTATATGCACCATTTTAATTACAGGCAAGCGATGGATGATAAGAATTGCTTTTTTTACTGGCGCAAAGTTGATAAAATTGCTTGGTTTTTTATCTATTTGAGTAATTACAATGAGCGTTATAGAAAGAATTAAAGACCAGATTGACAACAATCCGGTCGTTTTATACATGAAAGGTTCGCCTGATTTCCCGCAATGCGGCTTTTCCGGCCAAACGGTACAGATATTAAATGCCTGTCAGGCAAAATATATGTACGTCAATATATTTGAAGATCCAGAGCTGCGTGAAGCGCTTAAAGAATATTCAAATTGGCCTACTTATCCGCAATTGTATATCAGTGGTGAATTAGTTGGCGGTTGTGACATCGTTATCGACTTGTATAAAAAAGGCGAGTTGGCCATGCTGTTGATAGCGGCTGGCGGTGTGGAGGAATAAAATGCCTATGCGTAACGTAACCCTTAAGGGTTACGTTACGCTACCCTGCTTTTTAAATTGGGTTATGCGAAAAAAGTTTGGTTCTTCTGACTCTGGCGTGATCAATAAAATAGTTAAAAAACAATATGATATACCTATTAATCACTTGGCGGATTCTAAAATAATAACCACTTTTTTATTTTTGTAATCTTTCTAACTGATTGTTTTGTCTACGAATGAATAAATACATCCCCTTGGATAGCATTTTAGGTGCTAAAAAATGGTTACAGTGCATATCCACAGAGATTTTAAAATATATCATAACCATTTGATTTTTTTGATATTACGCGATCACGCCAAAGTCAGAAGAGCCTGAAAGGTTACAGCGTAAGATATTACCGGCTTCCTCGCCTGATCCTTGCATTGA
>JBAXTQ010000062.1:0-16899 GCA_037130115.1 Methylococcaceae bacterium | reverse complement strand
TAACTATTGGTGACTACGCCGAGCTGGGGCTCAGCGCTCCCGGAATCAACAGGCCGGTTTTATTTATTTGTCCCGCTTTTTGTGGTAGCCCAAATTTCGAATTAGCTAATTTAAAGCTGGTCTGTCGCCTCAGGTGAAAAGCACTGGGATATTGAAATCACTGCTGGTTCCTAATCTCCAGTCCCCCTCTTTAATATAAAGAGGGGTTAGGGGAGATTGTATTAGATAAATCCCCCTCGATCCCTCTTTTTCAAAGGAGAAGCTAATGCTTACGAAGCTCCCCGTCCGTCTATTAATTGTATGTTGATTCATAATTCACTATCATACCAGCCTGAATAGCCCACTTTGTTGCTCAATAATATTTGGAGATAAGATGAAATTAATAACAGCTATCATTAAACCGTTCAAAATGGATGATGTGAGAGAAGCGTTATCTGATATAGGCGTTGCCGGTGTTACTGCAACGGAAGTAAAAGGTTTTGGTCGTCAGAAAGGTCATACCGAGCTTTATCGGGGCGCTGAATATGTGGTCGATTTTTTGCCAAAAGTTAAGCTGGAAATTGCTGTTGCTGATGATATGGTAGAAAAAGCGGTCAGCACCATCGTTAAAGCGGCCAATACCGGAAAGATTGGTGACGGTAAGATATTTGTGTCTAATTTGGAAGAAGTGGTTCGCATTAGAACGGGTGAAACCGGCGAGGATGCTATCTAGGACAATGACTGTTTCGATAACTAAAAAGCTGACTTTAGGCTTACTTTTACTGCCAACGTTGGCTTTGGCGGAGCCATTAAATCAAGCCAATACGGCTTGGGTTTTAACGTCTACGGCGCTGGTGTTGTTTATGACCATTCCCGGTTTGTCATTATTTTATGCCGGATTGGTCAGAAGCAAAAACGTCTTATCTGTGTTAATGCAATGCTTTGCCATTACCTGCATGGTTTCCATTCTTTGGCTCGCAGGCGTCTACAGTTTTATTTATTCGGATGGCGGCGAGTTACAACAATTTATTGGCGGCGCATCCAAAGTTTTTCTGCCGGATATCAGCACGGCTGCAATGACGGGCGATATTCCGGAAACAGTTTATTTTATGTTTCAAATGACTTTTGCCATCATTACCCCGGCCTTAATTGTGGGCGCTTTTGCCGAGCGGATGAAATTTTCAGCTATGCTGTGGTTTAGTGGTTTATGGTTGATTATTGTTTATTTACCTATCTGTCACTGGATATGGGGCGGTGGTTGGCTGGCTGATTTGGGTGTGATGGATTTTGCCGGCGGTATTGTTATTCATGTTAATGCCGGTGTTGCCGCGTTGGTCGCAGCTTTGGTTTTGGGTAAAAGAAAGGGTTTTCCAACCACTGCCATGCCGCCTCATAATATGACTATGGTGGTCACGGGAGCCGGTATGTTGTGGGTAGGCTGGTTTGGTTTTAATGCCGGCAGTGCTTTAACAGCAGATGGGCGGGCTGGAATGGCGATGTTGGTGACTCATATTGGTGCCGCTTCCGGGGCTTTAACCTGGATGTTTATTGAATGGAAGCGTTTTGGCAAACCCAGTGTGTTGGGTATCGTTACCGGTATGGTGGCGGGCTTGGGTACCATTACTCCGGCATCGGGTTTTGTCGGGCCTGCCGGTGCCTTGGTGATTGGCGTTACTGCGGGTTTTGTGTGTTTTTATGCCACCCAATATATAAAGCGTAAGTTAAAGATAGATGATTCTTTGGACGTTTTTCCGGTTCATGGCGTAGGTGGCATTGCCGGTTCATTATTGACCGGTGTTTTTGCCGCTGGCAGCTTGGGTGGACTGGGCTTGCCTGAAGGCGTTTCCATTATGGATCAAGTCAGTATTCAGGCGGTCGGCGTTGTTGTTACGGCTTCCTGGAGTGCCTTGTTTAGTTTTTTAATTCTGAAAATGCTGGATAAATGGATAGGTCTGCGGGTGACTCCGGATGAAGAGGTACAAGGACTTGATACCGTTTTGCATGAGGAAACCGGCTATCTTGATTTATAAGTCTTGAGAGCGGGATTGTTCAGGAGAAAAAAGGCGGCTTTTGAAGTCGCCTTTTTTGTTTAACACTCGTTGTTCCGGTTTTTTTAGCTTGACTGAAGCAATCCCGGATAAATCGAAATGTTTTCGTTAGTCGCGACGTGGGCGTCGCTCCCACCGTAGGAGCGACGCCCACGTCGCGACTATAGCGAATAAAAACTTGAATATCGAGTAAACAGGTAACACCCATTAAAATGCGGGGCCTTATGGAAATTCTAAGCAGATTATCTAAAATTAAAAAACCGTTTATTGTAGTAGGCAGTGTTTTAATGGTGTATGTGGTGACCAGTGTTTACATTGTCCCTGCACTATTAAAGTCAAAAATACCTGAAATCATCGAACAGGAAACCGGACGAAAGGCATTAATTTCAGAAATACAGGTTCAACCCTTTCCACTTTCCATCAGGTTTCAGGGGTTTGAGGTTCAGGAGCATAACGGGCAGCCGTTTGCAGCGTTTGATAATTTTTATATTAAATTAGATTTGCTTCGATCAATAAAACAGTTGGCGCTGGTTTTTGATGAGGTTTTACTCAGTAAGCCTTATGTTCATATCGCCAGACAAAAAAACGGAACCTTTAATTTTCAGGATTTGCTTAAGGACAAAGCGGATGATAATAAACAGCAAGGGCAACCCTTCCCGGTCAATATCGTAAAATTAACCTTAACAGAAGGCAATCTGGTTTGGGAAGATGCCCGTTTTGAGACGCCGGTTATAGAGGATATCAATCCAATAAATCTGGATATTGAAAACTTGACGACCCGGACTGATAAACCCGCCCGTTTGGGGGTGTCCTTGGCGTTGAAGTCAGGAGGGTTTTTGGACTGGAAGGGCATCGTCAATCTAAAAACAGGCTCTTCAGAAGGGCATATCAAGTTTGACCAGGTAACGCTGGAAACTATCATGGCGCTGGCTTTACCTGATAACAGGCTGTTTAATTTAAAAGGTTATGAATTACTCGATGCCGATTATAGCGCCAGTTATACTAATAACAGCTTACAGTTTATCGTTGATAAAGGGGCGTTTGAAATTCATGATTTTGAATTTTTAGACAAAAATCAGAATAAGACCCTGATAAAAATGCCGGTTTTCTCGGTGCAAGGGATCGATTTTAATCTTGAGAATCGCGCCCTTTTGATTGCGTCCGTTTCAGCCAACGATGCCGATTTTCAGGTCGGCTTAAATGCGCAAGGTGTCATTAACTACTCAGCCTTATTCCCTGCTGCCAATAACCCTCCTAACGTCGCAGCCAACCCGGTCGAACCCAATGAAGTGCGGTGGACAGTCAAGGTGAACGCACTGGCATTATCTAATTTTGGGGTGGTGTTTGAAGACCAGACCCTAAAAAAGCCGGTGCTGATAAACTTTAAACCAATCAATGTAAAGTTGACTGATTATAGTAGTGACGCAGGTGCCGTTGTACCTTATGAGTTCAGTGCCGGATTCAATAAAACCGGCTTGATCAAGTTGGTCGGTGATGCCGTTATAGAGCCTTTTTCTGCAAATAGCGCCATTGATGCCAGCGGCATTGGGCTGGAAAACTTTGAACCCTACGTTAACCAATTTGCACGTCTGGATATTATTAACGGAAAGTTGGCGGTTGATGGCAATGTGCTTGTCGCTATTGCTGATAAAAATCAGTTGGATGTCAAGTTTAAAGGCAATTCTGCGATAACGGGATTATTAATCCGGGATCAACTGCCCAAAGCTAAAGCTCCCCAAAAAGATTTGCTTAAAGTCCCTGTTTTTGCCGTGCGCGGTATCGATTTTAATTTGGCTAATCAGGAACTAGTACTAAACTCTATTTCGGCAAATAATGCCGAGTTGCAGGCATGGTTAAATCCCGACGGTGTTATTAATTACCAGACCTTATTTACGCTCTCTCAAGCTGACAAAACAAGTATCGATAAAAGCATAGCGAATACCGTCAAGCCTGAAACAGCCACCTGGAAAATCAAAGTCAATGACATGGATTTAACCAATCTGAGTCTGAATTTTGAAGACCAGACGCTAACAAAACCTGTCACCATCAACTTTAAGCCCGTCACGTTTAAGTTGAAAAATTACAGTAATAAAAACGGCGCAAAGCTGCCGGTTGAATTAAGTGTTGGCATCAATAAAACCGGTGTGATGGCAATTAAAGGCGATGCGGTTATCGCCCCATTTTCTGCTATCCTAAACCTTGATGCCAAAGCGATTGAACTTGAGCCATTTCAACCTTATTTTGATAAACTGGTTCGCCTGGATGTCGTGGACGGCGATTTGCATATTGATGGTAAAGTATCCGTTGCTACAACAGACCAAGACAAGCTGGATGTTAAATTTAAGGGCAATACCGGCATCAGTCGTTTATTAACGCGCGATCAAACGCTACTGACCGACTTGGTAAAATGGGAAGATTTGGATTTAAAAGATCTGGATATTGATGTCTTGGCAAATCGTTATACCGCCGCCGCGCTTGTTATTGATAAACCTTATGCCAGGGTAACCATCAAAAAAGACAAGACCGTTAATTTTAGTGATATGGTTATCAGTGATAAAAGCAAGCCTCAGTCACTCGCTAAAACACACGCTGATAAACAAACCGATAGTAACAAACCTTATTTTAAATTAGGTAAAATTCAGGTGACCGATGGCTCGTCTGATTTTTCTGATTTGTCGTTAATTATGCCCTTTGCCGCGCAAATTAAAAATCTGGATGGGGGGGCAAGCGGTATTTCCTCTGAAAAAAATTCAATCATGACGGTTGTTTTAAAAGGTAACGCTTACGACTTGGCTCCGGTCGATATCAAGGCCGAGATGAGTCCTTATTTGGGTAGCAGTCAGGTAGAAATGAACTTTAACGGGCTGCCGATGCCGCTGGTATCCCCTTATATGGTGCAATTTGCAGGCTATAAAGTTGAAAAAGGCAAGATGACGCTGGGTTTAAAATATACTATCGCTAACAGTCAATTAACGGCGACCAATAATATACTGATTGATCAGTTCGAGTTGGGGGATAAAGTTGAAAATCCGAAGGCGGTTTCTTTGCCTATTAAACTGGCTGTCGCATTACTGAAAGATTCGAGTGGTAGAATAAAAATAGAGGTTCCCGTTACCGGTAGTTTGGATGATCCGCAGTTTAGTGTGGGCGCTATTGTTACCGATGCGTTGATGAATGCACTTAAAAAGGTGGTCACCTCGCCTTTTCGGGCATTGGGCTCGCTGTTGGGCAGTGAAAAAGACATGAGCCTGATTAGCTTTCCTGCCGGGTATTCGGCGTTGAGTCCGCAACAACAAGAAAAACTGGACGCGTTGTCCACGGCGCTAAAAGAGCGGCCAATTTTAAAACTGGATATCAAAGGCGCTTCTTTTCAGGAACAGGATTGGCCGATTATTAGAGAAGATGCTTTATATGAGCAACTTAAAATACGACGTGCCGCCGAGATTAATAAAGACGCCGTTAAAAAAATACGGTCGCAATATGTCTTGCTTTCTGAGGGTGAGTACAAACGTTTATTAGCCGAAATGTTTATGGAAAAATTTCCGCTGTTGGCTGAAAAATCTTTTTTAGGAACGCCAAAATTGATGAATCCCGAAGCGGGTGATTTTTATGAGGTCGCTAAGCAGAAGCTTTTTACCATTATTAAACCGGAACAGGATCGGCTTAAAATACTGGCCTCTGCCAGAGCACAAATTATTGCCAATTATGTGGTTCAGAAGGGCGGTGTGCCGCGCGAAAGAGTCTATATTTTGGATGCCGTAGTTGATCCTGAAAGGGATAATAAAGAAATTGTCAGTGCTTTGTCGCTGACTGCCGGTGATTAAAAAATCATCAATAATACTTGCCCGCATCAATACAGATCCTCTGCTTGATGAAGCCCTTAATCAGTGGACATAATAATGACTTATCAGCCTTTGCTAACAACATTACAGGAAAGGAACAAGCTTTCAGCGTCGGAATTAAAAAAGGTAAAGCAGGTTAAAAAAACCTCGGTAGCAGAAAGTTTGCCACTGTTGCTGGTTAAGTTGGGCTTGTGTTCAGAACTTGATGTCGCGGATGCCTTTGTGGAATCGGGTCATTTTGAGAAAGTGACTTCCGATCAGTACCCGCTGGAAATGCAGTTGCCCGAAACGGTGTCCCTGCGTTTTTTAAAGAACTGTCATGTCATTGGCTTAAGTCATACTGACCATGACATTACGGTTGCCATGATGGACCCCCAGGATCAGTCCAATATTGACGCACTTAGATTGGCGACCGGAAAACCGGTTATTGCCAAGGTGGGTTTGCTGTCTGAAATTGATGCGGCACTGGATGTTCAGTATGGTGAAGACCGGTCAAAAATGGATAAACTGCTTGATGATTTGGCTATTGATGATTTGGGCGAAGAAGATTTAGAGCATTTAAAAGATTTGGCCAGTGAGGCACCAGTCATCAAAATGGTTAATTTGATTATGCAGCGGGCGATTGAGACCAAGGCATCAGACATACATATTGAGCCCTTTGAGCAAACCTTAAAAGTCAGGCTGCGTGTGGACGGGGTTTTGCAGGAAATTGATGCCCCCAATGTAAAGTCAACGGCGGCGGTAATTTCGCGTATCAAAATCATGGCCAAACTGAATATTGCCGAACGGCGCTTGCCTCAGGATGGTCGAATCAAGGTACAAATGCTGGGTAAAGAACTGGATTTACGGGTGTCGAGCATACCGACCATGTACGGTGAAAGTGTGGTTATCCGCTTGCTGGATAAGGAAAATACGGTGCTGGATTTTGCCGGGTTGGGTTTTGCCGGGCGACATTTACAACAGTTTATCGAGGTATTATCGCAGCCGCACGGCATTATTCTCATTACCGGCCCGACCGGTAGCGGTAAATCAACCACGATGTATGCCGCATTAAAACAATTGAATACGCCTGAACGAAAAATAATTACGGTTGAAGATCCCGTAGAATATCAGATGGAAGGCGTTAACCAGATTCAGGCAAAGCCGCAAATAGGCTTAACCTTTGCGTCAGCCCTGCGTTCCATTGTTCGGCAAGACCCTGATGTTATTATGATTGGTGAAATGCGTGACCTTGAAACCGCAAGAATCGCCGTTCAATCAGCCCTCACCGGACATTTGGTGTTATCGACCCTGCATACCAATGACGCGGCGGGCGGTATTACGCGTTTGCTGGATATGGGGCTGGAGGAGTATTTACTCACCTCTACCGTCAATGGCATTTTGGCGCAACGGCTGGTTAGAAAATTGTGTCCGGTCTGTAAAGCAGGCGCTATCGCCGACCCCGAAATTGTTAAAGAGCTGCGCTTGCAACGTTTTGCACCCGAGGGTGATATTATTTTATACAAACCCGTCGGTTGTTCGGCCTGTGCGGGTATGGGTTACCGTGGACGACTGGCCATTATTGAATTTTTGCCAATGACCGATCCGGTACGCAAATTAATTATGGCGCACGAAGAAGCCGGTGCCATTCAAAAACTCGCGGTTGCTGAAGGCATGCAAACGCTTTATGAAAACGGTCTGGTAAAAGTGATACAAGGAATTACTACATTGGAAGAAGTTATGCGGGTTACAACGGAAGCTTAAGATGCCTTTATTTACTTATAAAGCAATTAATAATCTGGGCGAAACGGAAGAAGGCATTAGAGACGCCGTTGACGAACAACATTTGATTGCCGTCTTGCAGTCGGAAGGTTATATCCCGATTCGTGTTGCACCTGCCAGTAGTCGATCATTTCTGGGTTTGGGCAGGGGCGGCAAACAGTCCAAATTGACGCAGAAAGATATTGCCTTATTAACCGGAGAACTGGCAACTTTGCTGGAATCCGGTTTGCCGTTGGATAAATCTTTACTCGTGTTGATGGATCTGACTGAAGATAACGAACGCTTAAGTAAAATAATCGGCAGAGTCTTGGAAAAAGTTAAGGGCGGCGCTTCACTGGCGGATTCGCTGGAACAGCAGTCCGGCGTTTTTACCAAATTTTATTTAAACATGATTCGCGCCGGTGAAGCCGGTGGCGGTCTGGATGAGGTCTTGAAGCGGTTGTCCGATTATCTGGAACGCTCTCAGGAATTAAAAGACACGGTCAGTACTGCGTTAATTTATCCTGCTATATTATTGGTCATGTCGCTGGCCTCTTTATTTGTGATGCTGACTTTTGTGGTGCCGCAATTTACCGAAATGTTTGAAAGTGCCGGTAAAGCCTTGCCTGTTTCAACCCAGATTGTGGTGGGCTTGGCAAACTGGTTGCAAAGCTATTGGTGGGCATTGCTGGGCGGTATTGTTTTTATGTCCAGTTATATGAAATTTCAGTTGGCCGACCCGATAAAAAAGAAGGTGTGGGATGGTCGTTTTCTGAAATTGCCATTGGCAGGGAATATTATCACCAACAAAGAAACCGCCAATATCAGTCGTACCCTTGGGACTTTGCTGGGTAATGGCGTTTCAATATTGTCGGCCATGATTATTGTGCGTGAAACCGTCGACAATCTGGTGATGGCGGCGGCTATTGCAGATGCTGAAGAACAGTTAAAACAAGGTAAACATTTATCGGATGCGTTGTTGGAAAAGCGCATATTCCCTAAAATGGCGATGCAAATGATTAAAATGGGCGAAGAAACGGGACGCCTGGAAGAAATGCTGCTACGCGTGGCAACTATTTATGACAAACAACTGCGGGTGGCTATACAACGAATGCTGGCTTTTCTTGAGCCGGTATTAATAATTAGCTTGGGACTGATGATTGCAGGTATCATCGTCTCGATTTTATTGGCTATCTTGAGTGTTAATGATTTGGCAACTTAATGGAAATAATAACGATGAAACAGATTAAAAATTCTTCACAAACAGGTTTTACCTTGCTTGAGTTACTGGTGGTGCTGGGTATTATTGCCATGCTGGCGGGAATTGTCGGCCCACAAGTCATGAAGCACATGGGCGAATCCAAAACCAAAGCGGCAAGAGTACAAATTGAAGATCTGGCGGCTACGCTGGATATGTATAAACTGGATTTGGGCACTTATCCAACGACTGAAGAAGGTTTAAAGGCATTAATTGAATCGCCCGATAGTGCAAAACGCTGGAATGGGCCGTACTTGCGTAAGTCAAAAATACCACTGGACCCTTGGCAACAAGAATACCGCTATGTATCGCCCGGTGAACATGGAAAATTTGACTTGTTTACTTTGGGTGCCGATCTTAAAGAGGGCGGTGAAGGCGAGGATCAGGATATTGTTAGTTGGCAATAATGTTAGAGGTTCAAGGTGCAAGGATCAAGGATCAAGGTTCAAGGTGCAAGGATCAAGGTGCAAGGATCAAGGTTCAAGGTTCAAGGTGACGAGGCCGGGGAATTTTTGCCTCAGGCGTGACGGGGTTTGCAACCCCCGACCGGCAGCGTTTTATGAGCCAAACTGTTTACTATTTTTATGCAAAAATGAAAGATGTCTAACTTTAGGGTAACAAGATCGGGGCAGTTGCGCAATGTGCCAGCACCCTTGCGCCTGAATAAAGGCTTTACCCTGCTTGAACTGATCGTTGTGCTGTTTATTGTGGTATTGGGATTTTCTGCCATTGGCATTAATATTTCTTCAGGGAGCGATTCAGCCGGGCTTAAAGTAGCCGCCAGAGATATTGTTTCTGCCCTGCGTTATGCAAGGGGACAAGCTTTAATGTCTCATCAAGAAATGACCCTTGCCCTTAACCTTGTCGAAAACAGTTATACCGTGAGCGGGCGTGGCAAAATTTATGCTATCCCCAAGGCCGTTAAAGTCACCTTGGTCACGGCGCAAAGTGAGCTTAACGGTGATGAAGGCTTGGGAAACATTCGTTTTTTTGCCGATGGTTCCTCAACAGGCGGCAGAATTACCCTCACGCGAGGTGCCGCTGGCTGGCAAATCGATATCAACTGGTTGACCGGTCAAATTGAGCTAAATGATACCCACGCAATTAAATAAACAGCAAGGCTTTTCCTTGCTGGAAATCCTGATCGCATTTTCCATTCTCGCGCTGTCATTGGGTATCTTGTTAAAGATATTTTCGGCCGGCGTCAATACGGCGGTCGTTGCCGAGGACTATACGGCAGCGGTTCAAATTGCTGAAAGCTTGATGGCTAAAACAGGCGTGGAAACACCTTTGCAGGAAGGTCAGGATTCAGGTACGGAAAATGAAAAATATAATTGGCAGGTCGATGTTGGGCCGTATGTCTTTAATCCGGATAATGTTGATGCCACGACGACAACGGCAGTGCTTTTTAAAGTTAAGGTTATCGTAAGCTGGGGTGATGGTAATGCCAATGACCGCCAGGTTGAGTTAACAACTTTAAAATTGATCAATAAAACGTTATGAGAATTAAGGTACAAGGTACAAGGTACAAGGTTAAAACAGCCCGTTCTTTGGATTATTTGCCTTGTGCCGCGCATCTGCGTGGCTTTACCCTGATTGAAGTGCTCATCGCCATGACCCTGTTGGGCATTATGATGGTGTTGTTGTTTACCAGTTTAAAAATTTGTGCCGACAGTTGGGAAAAGGGCGAAAGCAAAATAACCGATGTGAATGAAATAGCCGTTGTTTACAATTTTTTTCAACGGGATTTGTCGGTAGCAAGACCTTTATGGAACGAGTTGCTTGTCGAAGGCGAGAAGACTTTTTCTTTTCAGGGTACGGCGCAATCGTTGCAATTTGTATCCGCTTTTCCTGCAAGTGCGGCTAGATCCGGATTGCAGGTGTTTTCCATCGCGCTGTTGGAAGAAGATAATGAGCGCTTTATCAGAGTGACGGTCGTGCCTTTTGCGGCACCGGTCGAGGGCGAAGAATGGCCAAAGGAAGAAGTGACATTAATAAAGCACGTCAGTGAGTTTACGCTGGCTTATTTTGGCTCAGAGGATGGCGTGAGTGAGGGAGTTTGGATGGAAGAATGGCTGAATAAAGCAGCATTGCCCCGCATGGTTAAAATCAACATCAATCTGGATAATAACATCTACTGGCCGGAAATGATTATTGATCTTAAAGTGACGAGTACAAGTAACGCTGACAATGCCGGCTTGGGTGCCGGCAATACAGGCAATATAAATCAACCCCCAGCGCATCAGTGATAAGGCAAAAGGGGATGGCGCTGGTTCTGGTGCTGTGGGTGTTAAGTTTACTGACTATTATGGCGGGAAGTTTTGCGCTCAGTATGCGCAGGGAATCCGCTATTGTTGGTGGCATTAAAAACAATGCGCAAGCTGGTGCGGTTGCAAAGTCCGGAATTGCAATGGCAGAAATGATGTTGCTCAATCCGGATATTACAAAAGGTTGGCGTGCAGATGGTAATATTTATGAAATAAATGCCAATAATGCCAAAATCAGGTTACGGCTGTCATCTGAAGCAGGTAAAATAGATATTAATAAAGCCGGTGAAGCCTTGCTAAAAAGCCTGATGACCCGTGCTCCGGTAGATGAAGCGCAGCAACTCAAATTAGTCGGTGCCATTCTCGATTGGCGTGATGCCGATGATCTGGTGCATTTGGATGGCGCTGAAAAACAGGAATATCAGGATGCCGGCTTAAAGTATCAGCCCGTAAACAAACCCTTCGAGTCAATTGAAGAATTGCAGTTGGTCTTGGGCATGAACAAGTCTTTGTTTTTGTGGCTTGAGCCGTTAGTCACAGTTTATTCCGGGCAACCGCAAGTTGACGTAAAGGTGGCGACCAAAGACGTTTTACAGGTAATTCCCGGTTTGGATAAAACGTTGGTAGATGCCTATATTATAGCCAGGCTGCAAAGTACGATAAATAACCTGCCGGCGCCACCCTTTCCAGCCAGTTTAGGAATGAATACCCCTATCGGACAAAGTAATCCCATCGGACAAAATCCCGCCGGACAAAATAGTGCCTTTACCATCGTCTCTGAAGCGTTTCTGGCTGACGGATCAAGAGCCTTGATCAGTGCGGTGATAAAAAAATCCGGCAATACCCAGGGAAGCCCAAGCCCGTTTGAGATATTGAAATGGCAAAATGCAACCGCAAACAGGGCATCATTATTTACCGATGCAATGAGTAATTTATTAGTGAAACAGTATGCTGAACCTGAACTCAACAATTGACCTTAATTTTAAGCAGTTCTTTCGCTGGTGGAAGCGGGAGCTTGCTTTTTTGGTGCCGGAAAAAATCAAGGCGCTGGTTAATGACCGGCAAGGTTTCATCATCATACGTCCTGAAGGCAGTCAGTTAGTACTAAGCTATGTGAGCCAAGGGCAAAGTGAAACGCTGGAAATACCCGAAAGTACAGCCAGAGAGCTCACCTTTCAGCGCCTTTGTGAAAAAGATGAGCGCCTTGCAAAAGCTAAAGTAATACTCAGATTAACGCGTCATGATGCCATTCAAAAAGAACTGGGTTTGCCTGCGGCGGCAAAAGAAAATCTTGATCAGGTGGTCGCTTACGAATTGGATCGCTATACACCGTTTAAGGCGGAACAGGTTTATTTTGCCGTTAAGCCGCTGGACGTGGTAAACGAACCTGGACAAATCAGGGTCATGTTGATATTAACAACACGTGAATTACTTGATGGACTCTATGACGATATCAAGGCGCTGGGCCTGTCGCTGTGGTTTGTCGATTATGAAGGCTCGCCTAATAATCTGGATGATCTCGACTATTCTTATAACCTGTTACCCGAAAAGTTAAGACAAAAAACCGCAAAATTACCGGGTTTACTGCATTGGGGGCTGATAACGTTGACCGGTTTGTTGCTAATGGCGGTTATAGTGATGCCGGTAGTGCTTGAATATCAAACCGTTAACGTCTTGCAGATAAAAGCCGATGCTTTGGAGAAGGATGCCAAAAAGGTTAAGACATTGCAAAAAGAAATTGATGCGGTGATAGACGAAACCCGCCAGTTACTTAAAGAGAAAAGCGCGACGCCGGAAGTCATTGTGATATTGAATACCTTAAGCGCACTCATTAAAGATGATACCTGGCTGAGCTATGCACAATACTCGGACGGGCATTTGCAGATACAAGGCGAATCACCGGCCGCTTCAACCCTGATAGCCGTTCTGGAAGCGTCTGAATTGTTTGAAAATGCCCGCTTTGCTTCGCCAGTCACCCAAGACAGCATCAGCAAACTTGAACGCTTTCAGATCACGGTTGATGTCGCCAAAGCAGGAGATGCTGCCAGTGAATAAAGATAAAATACGTGCCCTGTTTTCGCCGGAACTACAACAACGCTGGATTGCTTTAGGGTTATTAATTATCGTCATACTGGTGGTTGTTTTGGTTGTTATTGCACCGGTCGTTAACAAAAAAATGGAGTTGGACGAGGCTAAAAATAATCTTGTTTTTAAGCTACAGCAATATGAGCGTATATTGGCAGAAAAAGAAACCGTTATTGCCAGTATAGCCAATTTAAAACAGCAGCATGAGGAGCAAGGTTATTTTAATAGCCAGGAAACGGATGCGTTGGCTTCTGCCGAAATGCAGGAGTTTATAAAAAAAGCGATTGTCGATGCCGGAGGGCAATTGAGCAGTACCCAGGCGCTTCCCGTCAGTAATAAGGACAACTTTAGTCGAATAACCGTTAGGGTAAGAATGACCGGCAATAGTGAAGAATTACGGGCAGTACTGTACAAGATAGAAACCTCGACACCGTTGATTATTATTGACCAGATTGATATAAGACCCATGCGTGGCACCAGAAACAGAACGACGCGCCAAATCGAGTCCAGTAATGAATTGAACGTTAATTTTCAGGCGGTCAGTTTTATGAGAAAAAAAGCACAATGAACATTAAGCTTATGTCTATGTTGGGCTTTGTTTGCCTGGTGTTGGTTCTGATTATAATCGGTGAGTGGTTCTATGCGGGATGGACGCAACAGCAAGTGTTGATGGCAATAACGGCACCGGAAAAAAAATCCGCCCACGATGAAATGCCGACCATAGAGCTAACCAAACAAACTGAAGCCGGTTATACCGATTTGGTGGCCAGACCCTTATTTATTAAAGGCAGAAAACCCGTCGATGAACCCACGCCTGAAGAAATGCAAGCGAGTGCCGCCGCTGCGGTTGCTGTTGTCTTTGATTGGGAGCTGAGCGGGATTTATACCACCACTAAAGGGCTGGCAGCCTTGTTCAGTCGCTCCAAATCCAAAGTGGCTAAAGATAATTATCGTAAGATAAGCGTAGGCGCTGATCTTGATGGCTGGAAGCTGACTGAAATTAGTATGGACAAAGCCCTGCTAAAACAAGGTGCCCAGGAAAAAGAATTACTGCTCAGAAAACCAAAGTTAAAAGATTTATCCCGGAAATCCAATCAACCTAACTTACCCAATGTACCGAATCAGCCTAATGCACCCCAACCAGAAGAAGATAACCAACCACCACCTCCCGCAGAAGGCGAAATTGAGATCACGAATGAATAATTTTAAAAAAATAACCACAAACGCCTGCGTTCTGGTTATGGGTTTGTCGCTGGTTGGTTGTGAGATGTTACCGTTTAAGCAAGCCGCCAAATTACCCTTGAATCCTGTAAAAAAGGAAGAAATGAATGAAGTTTTTAAGCAAATGGAAAACAAGCCGGCGGTAGTTGAAACCCCCAGTGAACTGTATCCGGGAACCGATCGTTTTGTATCCGGTGCTGCCCAACAAAACAGAAAGACCAGTCCAACGGGCACCGGCTCTTACAGCCTTAATTTTGACGAGGCTGACCTTGGCGAAGTGGCAAAAGTTATCTTGGGTGATATTCTCGGGCAAAACTATGTGCTCAGTCCCAAAGTGGCCGGTAAAGTGACTTTGCAAACCACCGACCCCTTAACCAAGGAAGAATTACTGCCTACGCTGGAAATGGTGTTGCGCATGAATAATGCGGCGCTGATCAAGAACGGCAAAATTTATCATATTGAACCGTCCGCCGATGCCTTATTTCTTTCAGACATGTCTGCCAGCCGGTCAGGGTATCAAACCCGGGTGATACCGGTTAAAAATGTGGGAGTTCAGGATATTGTCGATATTATAAAGCCCCTGGTGCATGAAAAAACCATCCTGACGGTGGATGCCAAGCGCAATATTCTGGTGGCTTCCGGAACCGCTGATGAAATAGCCAGGGTGCTGGATATGATAGGCACTTTTGATATTGATGTGTTAAAGGGGCGCTCGTTTGGTTTGTTCCCCTTGACCCATGTAGATCCAAAAACCGTGATTGAAGAACTGCAAACTGTTTTTTATCAAAAAGCCAAAGGCGAGAAATCCGAGTTTTTTCAGTTTATCCCGATACAGCGCTTAAACGCCGTTTTGGCGGTCACCCATCAGGCGCACTATCTGGAAGACATTGAAGACTGGATATTCAGGCTGGATAAAGCCAACACCGCGTCCGGCGGCGGGGTTAATGTCTATAAAGTTCAGCACGCCGATGCCAAAAAATTGGCGGCCACGCTAAACCAGATTTTTACCGGCTCCAAAAGCAAAGATACGTCGGCCTCGATTGCACCGGGTGAAACGGCTGACACAATGTCCAATCAAGACCCGACCAATACCGGTAATTCGCCGTCCAATACGGGCGGCTCACCCTTTGGTGCGAGTAATACTCCGTCCAATTTAGGTGGTATTCCGGCCGGCAATATGGGCACTTTCGCCGTCAATCCGTCTGCTGAAAATTCATTGGCAGGCAATCCGGGCACCTTTGCCACCAATGATCCTGATAAGGAAGCCTTGGCAGGCAATGAACCGGCTGGTGGCGGCTCAATATCCAATATCGGCAAGGTAAAAATCATTGCGGATGAAGCCAATAATTCCATCGTTATTGTTGCTACCGCGCAGGACTATGAAGTGATACTGCCGGTTATTACCCAGTTGGATATGATGCCGTTGCAAGTGCTGATTGATGCAACGGTAGTAGAGGTTACCTTAACGAATCAATTAAAGTATGGTATATCGTGGTATTTTAAGCATGGGGGGAGTGCAATTTCCAGTACAAATACCCCTCCCGGCCAAGCAGCTGGTGGATTAGGAGCAGTAGCCTCAGCAGCAGCAAGCGGACTTACCGCTTTCTACACTTCGGGACAGTTGCAAGCCTTGTTAAGTGCACAAGCCTCAGCAAGTAATGTTAATGTGATTTCTTCGCCATCGTTAATGGTGTTAAACAATCAAAAAGCGAGGATCAATGTCGGTGCACAAGTGCCCTTACCAACCGGCACTATATCAGTTCCAAGTGGTGTCGGCCTATCTACATCCAATTCAATCCAATATAAAGATACTGGTGTCATTCTTGAAGTTACGCCAAGAGTAAATGCTAATGGCATGGTGATTATGAAGCTCAAGCAAACTGTCAGCGTACCAGTAACAACAAATGTCCCTAGTGGTGGTGGACTAACCACTTCCACCAGCATCAATAAAAAAGAAATTGAAAGTAACGTGGCGGTACATGACGGGGAAACCATAGTATTGGGAGGTTTGATTTCAGACCAGGTTGATAATGTCAAAAGTGGTATTCCCTGGTTATACGAGCTGCCTTTGATAGGGTCATTATTTGGGACTATGGACAAGAAAAATAATAAAACCGAGTTGGTTGTCCTGATCACGCCGCGCGTGGTAGCAAGCAAGCAGGATTCCAGGGTGATCTCTAATGAGTTTAAGCGTAAATTAACCGGAATTTATCAGGAAGAAGTATCGCAAAGCGGAACCAACTTAAACCTGCAAAAAAAGGGAATTAATTAATTGCCGATGGAGCGGATAGGATGGGCAAAGGCAAGACCGTGCCCATCGGGGTTCGCGATGTGCTGATGGGCACGCTGCGCTTTGCCCATCCTACAAATGAAGTATCGAAGCACCAAGCGTGACGGGGTTTGCAACCCATACGCATCAAGCTAAGGCATTTTTCTCGTGTCTACGCGGTGGTACATGA
>JBAXTQ010000061.1:0-16929 GCA_037130115.1 Methylococcaceae bacterium | reverse complement strand
TCGTCATCCCGGCAGGGAGAGCGAAGCGAGGGTTGGCCGGGATCCAGATGCCATGGATGGCAATATTGAATTACGCAAACCATTTTTTAGATATATGAAACTATTTTTTTATCTAGTTTTTCACATCCCTGTGTTCTGGATTCCGGCAATCCCTGCCGGAATGACGGCTATATGATTTGTGTAGATTTCTATGGGTTAGGGCGCACGTTATCGACTATCCAAAACCCAATCTTTCAGTTGCAAGGCGACCCATTCCGGATCGTCCAGCGTTAAATCATGACCGCCCCACGGGTGGCTGAGCAGCTTTAAATTCCATTTTTTTTGTATTTTTTCCGAGCATGAAGGGGCCACCAGATTGTCGCCCTTGCCGTTTATTAATAGAACGGGTTGCCTTGGTTTTATGTCACCGGGACGATAACTTGCTGCGGCTATAATTTGTCGAAAGCTGTTTTTAAGACTAATCGGGCGCTGATGTTGTATCTTTTCCCAAGCGAGGCTTATCTGTTCATCCTGATCTCGGCGATTGCTTATTAATTGCAATATCGATTTTTCACGGTTGCGACCCTGTTGCTTCGATATCAAGTCCGCAAATTTATGGTAACTTTGCCAACGCAAGCGATGATAAAAAGGGCTTAAGTCGGCAAAGCTGGTATTAATCAAACTTGCACAGCAGATATCATCTGGATAGCTGCGCATCCATTCCCAAGCAACCATGGCACCCAGTGAAACAGCCAGTAGGGTGATCGGTTGTTGCAGGCAACCCTGAGCCAGCGCTTGAGCACGCACTTTGTCGGTAATGGCCTTGATGGTAGCCGGACTGACTTCTTGGTAAAAACAACCGGTGCCGGGTAAATCCAACGTGGTGATATTGGCGTCTGGAAAAGTTGCCTTCAGGATGGGTATAAAATCGCCCCAGTGTGCTGATTCACGCGCCAGACCTCTTAGCAGAATCCAGTGATGACCGACTTGACTATTCATACCAAAATTCCTGTGCCTTTTTTGTATAATCAGCTTTTTGTTGCGGTGCCAAGGGTGTCCACTTTTTTGGATATAAAATATTCCTGTGTAAAAAATCAAACAGCAGGAAATGTCGACGAAAAACCCGATGCTGACGATGCGGTAACAGCGGGTGAAACAAGCCGTGACGTGAAAAAAGATGCGACGGATTTTTGCGTAACCATAGCCATGAGCCCATTTCCAGCGTCAAGGGTAAAAATAAACGCTCGGCGCTAAAGCGTTGCACAAAATCATCGAATAAATAATCCCATAGATCACCGTTAATTACATATTCCAGGCACATGGGTTCTATTTTATAAACATGATGCGGGTAGCACCGATCAAACAATTCTTTTAATGCCAAGGTTTCAGCGATAAAGGCAAAGGGTGTTTTTCGTGAAGCATAAGGAAACCATAAGCGGTCTTTAATGCCAAAACCAGAGTGTAAATCCAGTGCGATGGATAGTGGCGAGTTAAACAGGTGTTGATCCACTACGCGACATAAAGCCAGAGCTTCTTTTTCCATGTTCAAAATATCGCCGCGATACCAGGGCAAATGAGGTGTCAGGTTATGACCGCTGTAGAGCTTGGTTGCTCCCACACCTTCTATAGGCGAATTTCGCATAAGATCAACCCCGTTGCCATTACAACGAGTACCCAGATAAACGCCCACCGGATTAACGAGTGGCACAAAGACCAGTCTGGATTTTTCCAGTCGGGCAATAAGTTCTTCATCCCAGTCCAATAATTGACTGATGGTTTCCATATAAGACAAAATAACTTCTGAACCTATTTTCTCCAGACCATGAACGCCGCCAAAAAACGCCAATACCGGCGCATCGGGTTCAGTTGAGCCCACGGTAACGCAATGGATAGGAAATTCATGCTCTTTATAACGGATTGTCTCTATGACCTGCGTACGTGCTTTGTCGCCGAATCGTTCAATGATACGTTCAAGTTGTTCAAGTTCGGGAAATTTAAAGCCGGTCATAGATAGGTATCAGGGAATAATGGCGTAGAAAAACAGTTTTTCTGTTTCATTTTTTGGCAGTATAGCGTGTAATTGTTCGGTTCCGGCATAAGAATCTTATGATAACTCTTACGTAAACGGTTATCCTATTACAATCGAGTGACAATAAGATGAAATCCGGTCTGCTTACTATTCATGATTAATCAACCTGTTTTTCCCGGGTTGCAAAGCAAAAATGGTAATTGTTCAGTCCCCCGCTTTGAAAAAGAGGGGTTAGGGGAGATTTTATTAGATTAATCCCTCACAATCCCAAAGTTGTTAAGTTAAGTAGTCAACTGGAGTAAAACCGCTTTAGCTGTTTTTACAGGCAATAGCTGAAGCGATTGCACTCCAGTTTTTTAAATAATTTGCGCTTAATTACCAAAAATTAAACAGTCAACACACAATAATAATGCCTCAGTTAAAACAGTTTTTCCTCGCTCTCAGTTTTTATACCCGGTTGCCGGGTCCAAAATCCCAGGATTACACAAAACTACCGCAAGCAACGGTTTATTTACCGTTGGTTGGTTGGCTGGTGGGAGGCATTACGGCGTTAAGTTTTTATCTGGCTGATTTGTTGTGGCCGCAAGTAACAGCGGTGATATTGGCTTTAATTGTAGGTGTTTTTTTAACCGGCGCTTTTCATGAAGATGGTTTTGCCGATGTCTGTGATGGTTTTGGTGGCGGTTGGGGCAAGCAACGTATCCTGGAAATCATGAAAGATTCCTACATTGGTGTTTATGGTGTGGTCGGATTGTTGCTGCTTTTTTTGTTAAAAATCAGCTTACTTGACAGTCTGTTAGCCACCGCCGTGCCTTGGGTATTATTGGCGGGGCATAGTATTAGCCGGTTGCCGCCCTTGTTGTTGATGCAGCGGTATGATTATGCGCGTAAGTGTGACAGCAAGGCGGCTGTTGCCGTTTATAAACCCAATGGACAGCAATTGCTTATTGCTACACTGACCGCTTTGTTACCCTTGGCGTTGCTGCCACCGGTCTGCGTGCTGGCGATTATTCCTGTGTTCGCAATCAATGGGTATGTGGGTCGTTATTTTTATCGCTATATCGGTGGTTATACGGGCGATTGTTTGGGCGCGAGCCAGCAAATTTCAGAAACTGTTTTTTATTTAAGTGTTAGTGCCTTATGGATATTTATTTAGTTCGTCACACGAAAACCGACACCCTTAAAGGGCTGTGTTATGGACAAAGCGATGTCGGTTTGGCGAAAACTTTTCTTGAAGAAGTTCAGCAGCTGCAACAAAAATTGCCTGAATTTACAGCGAATAGCCGGGTTTTTAGCAGTCCGTTAACGCGCTGTGTAAAATTGGCCGAACAGTTTTCTGCGTGTGTAACGACCGATGTCCGCTTGTTGGAGCTTGATTTTGGCGATTGGGAAAGTCGGCGTTTTGATGATATTGATGCCGATGTTTTGCAGCAGTGGACGGATAATTTTGTTCACGCGGCACCGCCAAACGGGGAAAGTTTTACCGATTTATGTCAGCGCGTCGGCGCTTTTTGGCAAGAGGTGTTGCAGGGAATGCCAGAGCCAACCGAACAAATTATCATCATAACTCATGCCGGCGTTATTCGTGCCTTGTTGGCGCACATTTTAAAACTGCCACCGGCCAATGCTTTTCAGTTTCGGGTTGATTTGGGTTCTGTACATAAGTTTCAGCATCTTGATAATTTCACTTACATAAACTATATCAATCTATAAATGAAACACGGCGGTAATATTTATCAATTCGCAAGGCATCTGGGTTGCTTGCCTGAACAGGTACTGGATTTTTCATCCAACATTAATCCAGAGCAAGCGGTTGATTGGCGCAGTTTGCAACAGCTATCATTGGGCCCTTATGCCGACCCTGATTACAGTTTGTTAAAACAGGCGGTTAGCTGTCGTTATAAGCTGCCTGCCAATGCCGATATTGAAGTATTTAATGGGGCCAGTGCGGCCATTTTTGCTTTATTACGCTGGATACTGCCGCAAGATCTGGTTTTATACACGCCTTTGTATGGCGAGTATGCGCATATTGCCGGAGCGCTGGGTTGCCAAGTGCATAACATTGATCGGTTTAAGCCGTTAACAACGGCTATCCCTAAAGCCAGTACCGTGATTTTCGTCAATCCATCCACGCCGGATGGGCAGCTTTATGACATGCAAGAACGACTGGCTGCGTGGCAAGCGGCCGAGTGTCATATCATTGTTGATGAATCCTTTTTGGATTTTTGCGTGGCCGAGTCGGTAGCTGAGTGCATAGCCGGTTACGATAAACTTTATATTATTAAATCATTAAGTAAGTTTTATGGTTGCGCCGGCATTCGTATTGGCTTTATTATTGCCGCTGCACACACTATAAAAGCACTAAAACGTTACGAACCCGCTTGGAAGTTATCCAGTTTTGATATGATGTATATGCAGCAGGCGTTGGCAAATGCCGATTTTGTTGAAAAAACCCGAGAGCAGACAGCGTCACTACGAAATTTGCTGCAACTCGCCCTGCAATCTTCCGGGTTGTTTGAGCGGATTTACCCAGGGCAGGCCAATTTTCTTTTGGCAAAATTAGCGAATCAGGGTGATGGTTATCATTTGCAGACACTGCTGGAACCATCACGTATTTTAATTCGGGTTTGTGATAATTTTGAGGGTTTGGATAAGCATTATGTCCGTTTTGCTGTAAAAAATGTACCCGCCATTAATGTACTGGCCGATAGCTTAAAGGCGCTGCCACCCCATTTTGATAGTCGGTTTGAGCGTAATGAGTAAGCCTGTTTTCAATCGACATTGCACCACTTTATTTACGGATTAAAAGGGATATATGAAACCATTAGCTGTTTTTGGAACCGGTTCAGATGCGGGTAAAACGAGTCTGGTCATGGCGTTGTGCCGAATTTTTGCCGACCAGGGGATAAAAGTCGCGCCCTTTAAGGCGCAAAATGTATCCAATAATTCTGCCGTTACCAAGGAAGGTCGAGAGATTTCCAGGGCGCAATGTTTACAGGCTGAAGCGGCACGCGTAGAACCCAGTTATTTGTTTAATCCGGTCTTGCTTAAATCGCAGGGTAGCAGTTCGGTGCAAGTCATAGTGAACGGGTTGGTGCATAAAAATCAAAGCGTCACCCATTATTATGATGAAATTGATGGGTTGAAACTACAGATCCAACAGTCATTTTCTCGCTTGCAGCAAGATTACGATTTGGTTATTGCCGAAGGCGCGGGGTCGCCGGTTGAATTAAATCTGTTGGAGAAAGACCTGTCGAATACGTTTGTCGCCAACACCTTTAATACCAAAAATATTTTGGTTGCCGACATAGAAAGGGGCGGTGTGTTTGCCTCAATTTACGGCACTATGTCATTGATGGATCCGGTGATGCGAAGCAACCTGGTTGGCGTCGTTATTAATAAGTTTCGGGGCGATCGACGTTTTTTTGATGAGGGCGAAAAAATTATCAGGTATCGATTTGGTGTGCCGGTTTTAGGCGTTTTGCCTTTTCAGGCTTTAAATATTGATATGGAAGATTCCCAGTCCCTGAGCAATTATCAACAGCGTCTGGACGATGTAAAAATTCGTGTTGGGGTTATCGTCTATCCAGGCTTGAGTAATTATAACGATCTCGATGTTTTAATGGCAGATCCCGAGATTTATGTGGAATTGATTCATGCCAATCGTTCGCTAAATAACTTTGATATGGTTTTGCTACCCGGCAGCAAAACCGTCATTCGTGATTTGCAGTGGCTAAAACAGCAGGGTTTGTTTAAGGAACTTCAGCAATATAACAAGCCGGTTTTTGGACTTTGCGGTGGCTATCAAATGTTCTGCGAAAGCCTGCATGATCCCGATGCCATAGAACATGATGACCCCATTATTGAAACCGGTTTAAGTTTTATTGATGATATTGTTATCTACCAAAGCCCTAAAATACTCCAGCACGGCAATTATCAACTGTTTTCATACACGGCCATAAAAGGTTATGAAATCCATAGTGGGCGCATGAACAAGTATCCCTTGTTTTATCAAGGCGGACGTTTTATGGGGACGCATATTCATGGGGTTTTTGATGACGATACTTTTCGGGGGGATTATTTTAAGGCCATTAATCCATATTATCAGGGTTTTGAGTATGCAAGTTACCGTGAAGCACAAATACAGGGCTTTACTGATATGGTCGCGGAAAATCTGGATACCGCTGCTATCTTGCAAGCACTTCAGGCCGATTGATGGCGTTTGAATTAGCGGCTTTAGCCTATCTTATTGATCTGGTTTTTGGTGAATTTCGCTGTAAACATCCGGTGGTATGGATGGGCGAGTTTATTTCGGGATTTGAAAAACGTTTTTACCAAGACAGAATTTTACCCGGTGCGTTATTGGTCATCAGCTTGGTTGTGTTGACCTTGCTGATTAGCTGCTCGCTTGTTTATCTGAGTGCAGGGCTTGTTTCTTGGTTGTCTTTGATGCTGCTTGCTGTGTTTGCCTCAACCGGACTGGCCATGAAGTTGTTACATGCCAGTGTTGCAGAAATAATAATCGCTGAACAACCTAAGCAAGCCCTGAGTTTTCTGGTTAGCCGCGACACTGAAACCATGACGGAAACCGAAGTTTATAAAGCGGCACTGGAAACCTGGGCCGAAAACCTCAGTGATGGTGTTATCGCCCCGTTGTTTTATTTGGTATGGTTCGGTTTGCCGGGGATTGCGGTTTATAAAGCCATTAATACGATGGATTCCATGATTGCCTATAAAACAGGGCATTATTTTTATTTTGGCAAAACCGCCGCCCTTGTTGATGATGTAGCCAATTTTATACCGTCACGACTCACGGCGTTATTGATTGTTTTATTGGCCCAAGATAAACGCCGTGCCTGGCAATGCTTGTGGCGTGATGGTCATAAGCTCGAAAGTCCCAATGCCGGTTACCCGATTGCAGCAATGGCAGGTGCTTTAGGGGTTGCCTTGGGTGGCGACGCTTATTATCACGGACAACTGAAACATAAACCGGTGTTGGGTGAAGCTATTAATCCCGTTAATAAAGCCGTATTAGCCCAAGCTTTAGCGATGAAAACACGGATTGATTGGATGGTTTTAGGTTTATTGGCGATAGGTGTCGTACTGACATGAAGACACTGTTTATAGGCGGTATAAAAAGCGGAAAATCCCGATTGGCAGAAGCTTACCTATTAGAGCAAGGACACAAAGATAAGCCTTACTACTTGGCAACAACGGAATTTTTTGATGATGAAATACAAACTCGGGTGACCATTCATCAACAGCGCCGTAAAGATTTATTTATCACACTGGAAGAACCCGTCAAACTGTTTGAAGCACTCCAAAGCTGTCAGCGTCCGGTATTGATAGAATGTGTCTCGATGTGGTTAAACAATTTGCTCTATTACCAAATTCCGGAAGCGGATATTTTGCAAGAACTGGAAGCCGTGTTGCAATTACCGTGCACTATGGTTTTTGTACACAATGAAGTCGGCTTGGGTGTTATTGCCGATAATCCGCTGGCACGCCAGTTTGTTGATTTATCCGGTAAAGCCGCGCAGCTGATGGGACAGTATTGTGATGAGGTGTTTTTTTGCAGTGCCGGATTAACACTAAGGATGAAGTAGAGTTAGGACAATGAGTTTATCTGCCAAAGAACTTAACGCTCAAATCTTGATGTTACCAGAACAAGAACAACAAAAAGTCTTTTATTTTGTGTTGGACCAACAAAAAAATCAGGTCAGGCATGGCACAATTGATGAGCCAATGGATTTGGCGGGTGCTTCATTGGTGTTGGTTAGCTGAGAAATTGGAACCATTGATAATCGATAAACTACCGTCTACGTTCGCCCTAATTCTTATAGCTAAACACTCAGGTCACTCATCAATGCTAATCTTATTCTTTATTTTAATCTTTATCGTACTTTGCGGTAAACTAGCCGCTAGCCTTTGGGATCATATCTGGCGCGGCTGATTACTTAGTGCTCAGACTTTACGCACTCACGCGGTTATTCCCTGTTTCCCAAGCTGAGCTTGGAAACAGCAGAAAAATGCCCCAAGCCTTTTGACAAAGGAAGAATTGGATTACACCGCTGCACTACGTAGGAGCGACGCCCACTTCGTTTGTGGCGGTTACTTTTTGCTCTGACCCGGGCGCGTAGGATGGGTAGAGGCGATAGCCGAAACCCGTCACAATTAATTACTTATGCGACGGGCTTTGCTTTTCCCCAAGATGCGGGACATTTTTTGTAGGGACAGGCTTTACGCCTGCCTTTTAATGCCACGATGCCAGCAGGGCAACCGCAAGAGATTGCCCCTACAAGAAACGGATATCGTTACATAAAAGGGCTATCCACGTAAGCAGAGGCAAGCCGCAAGACTTTATCGTTCGCCCTGAACTTGTCGAAGAGTCCTTCATAGTTCGACAGGCTCACCACGAACGACTTAACTTTAAATTGTCCCGACTTACGTGGATAGCCTGGCAAGTGTTATGGTTGTTTTTTTAAAGGTGCGCCGCCAGTGCGCCACAGGAATTTCAGGCATAAAAAAAGGACTGGGCGAAACCGCCTAAGTCCTTATTTTTAATTACTAATAAATGGTGCCTCGGGCCGGAATCGAACCGGCATGGCCTCACAGCCGAGGGATTTTAAGTCCCTTGCGTCTACCAATTTCGCCACCGAGGCATCTACATCTTTGGTAAGCTGGTCATTATATAGCAATTACAAAAATACACCAGACCTATCTGACATTTTTTAAAATTTTCAGGAATTTTTATTTTTGTCATACACTCATTTTTGAGCGTCATTCATTCTTCGACTTACTTTATTGGGCTACCAATTTAAAGCGGGACAGATAAATAAAGCTGGCCTATTGATTCCGGGAGCGCTGAGCCCCAGCTCGGCGTAGTCAGTAATCGGCTTGACTATCCCGTGCCGAGCTGGGGCTCGGCGTTCCCAGAAAGTTATCTGTCCCGGCTTAAGTTGGTAGCCCTTTATTGTCATTACAACCGCCTAAATCGGGTTAGGATCGTGGATTAAATACCTTGACCATTTATATTCCCTCACCCCAGACCTCTCCCGGCGGGAGAGGGAGCCAGATGCCTAAGTTATTTGATGCGCATTGTTTAGCGACAGCGTAACCCGACAAATTGAGATGACTATGTTTAGTGGATCAAATTATTTTTCCCCGATAAAGGACACCCATTAACAGGTTCTAATCCCCTGCCCTGACATCAAACTCGATTTTCCAGCGGCTACTGTCTTTTAGCGAAACCGCTTGCAGCTCCAGTGTGCCCACTTCGGTTACTGCTGCACACAAATGTACAGGGACAATTTCACCGGATCTACGACCTTCTTCAGGCAAAGTAACGTCCAGTTCATCCAGTTCGGACAACTCTTCATTCGTCCAGTAATCCAGACGGGTTCCCACTTTATCGTCCCGGCGGGTAGTGGAGGCAAAGAAACGAAAACGTACCGGCTCCCCAACCACCAAACCAAATTCATCTTCCGGCAATTGTTCTTGTGTGCCTTCTTCCATACCAAACGGTGCAATACACAAAGCCACAATATCCGGAGCCATCCCCGGTACGGCAGGCATTGAGCTTTCAATGCTGACATAATAAGCGGCTGCGGTGCCGCCTTTAATACGCACACCTTTGCCTTTTCGTACAAAGCCATAATAAGCGGCACCTCTGGCAACCGCCAAATCAAGGTCAGCACCTGCCAACAAACGGGCTTCGGGCGCTTGTTCGGCAGCCAACCAGGAATTTAATACGTCCATTAAACGCTCAGCCAGTGCATTGGCTTTTAACACGCCGCCATTAAACAAAACGGCGGTAGGATGCAAAAAGGTCGCATGTTCAGGCAGATTAATATCTTTAAGATCATCGGTGGCATTTTGCTGTTTGGCCAGAAAAGCGGCTAAATGGCGGGTAATTCCTGCATCCTGCGCATAAGGCAAGCCGGTGGTTCTTAAACCGGTACGGGTACGGCTTACGGGTCGGTCGCTGACCTCTACTTTAGGCAAGAAACCTTCAACCAGAACCCGGTTAACTTCTTCACGGGTTAATTCGGTGCGCAGATTTCCGGCCATAAAAGATGAGCCTCGGCTAGCCACTACCAGAGGGATGTTATCAATATCATGGGAGTTGAATATTTTTTCTTTGGCATCCCGGCAACTATGCGTTAAGGCTTGAATTTGCCAAGGTTCCAGGCGTTTTCCCTCTTGCTCCAGCTTGGCTTTAACGGTATAAGCCAAAGCCAAATCCATATTGTCGCCGCCCAGTAAAATATGATCACCGACAGCGACCCGCGTGAGTTCAAGATTGCCATCATTTTCAGTGACAGCGATCAATGATAAGTCAGTGGTTCCACCGCCCACATCAATAACCAGAATAATATCACCGCACTTTGCTTGTTTACGCCAGTCGCCCTGACTTTTTTCAATCCAGCTATATAAAGCCGCTTGAGGTTCTTCCAATAAAATAGCTTGATCAAGACCGACCGCGCGTGCCGATTCTACTGTCAATTCGCGTGCAGCCGGATCAAATGAGGCAGGTACTGTAATCACTAAATCCTGCTCTGCCAAGGGCGCATCAGGATGCAGACTTTGCCAGGCATCACGGATATGTTGCAGATAAGCGGTGGTTGCCTGAAAAGGTGAAATGCGCTCAACTTCTTCGGGCGCATCCGCTGGAAGTATCGGTGATTTACAATCCACTCCGGCATGACATAACCAGCTTTTGGCACTGGACACCAGACGAATAGGCGTTTTACTGCCCAAGTTTCGGGCTATTTCACCCACCAGATAATCGGGTTTTACAGTCCAAGGTAACGAGGTAGAGCCTTCAGCAAGTTCTGCTTCGTGCTCCTGATACAAAAATGACGGCAGTTGAAAGCTGTCTTCAACCACACCGGGCGATGTCAATTGCGGTATGGCCATGACTTGCTGGTAAAACTCCCCGTCGTCAATATTCGTAATATCTGCGTAGGACAAAACACAATGAGTCGTACCTAAATCGATACCAACCGAGAATCGCTTGGCGGCTAAAGAAGTGTTGTCCTGACTGGATTCCTGGTTATTTGTTTCTTGGGAAAATTCTGATTCTGGTGCGTTTTCTGTGGACATATTATCAAACTGTTGATTTTCAGGTTCGGTGCTGAATGTGTCATTGCCTGAATTAAAAGACGCTGCATTTTCAGGTTGATAAGCACCGGTACTATCGGTTGCGGGCTCAGTTTTATCAGGGGTTTTTATAGCATTCGGCTTCTTTTTTATATGATCAAACAAACTCATAACTCAACCTCTGCGGCAGCAATAATACTTGCATTGTATCCTTGAGTTAATTTTGGCAGCCTGATAGTAGTTGCCTGCCAGCCTTTATGTATCAGCGTTCCGGTAAACGGTGCAGAGCCGACAATATTACCGGTTAACCGCACTGAAGAAGCATCAAAGCCTTGAGGCAAGGTGATTTTTCCACCTTCCTGCTCGCTACGAACGGGTGCTAAAGTAAAGTGTTCATTAAGCGCTTTGTTACATCCCTCATGAACAACACGCGCAGCGATACCAATATCGGCATCGTTGTAGGAAGTAATATCTTCTTTAATAAAGTCGATAAAACGTGCTTCTTTTTGCAGCAGCCCCAATAATTGCAAGGCGGCATCGGGGGTGTATTCTTTTAATATCACCGGTTCCGGTGCAGGGGCATGAACCAGTTTTTCGACTTCGATAATTTTCTCCACGATTTTCACGACCGGTTCGGGAGTCGGTGCCGCTTTTTGAATAGGTTGTTCCACGGGTTTTTTCTTGCAACGGGCAAGGCTTACCAGCATAACCAGCAGTAACACAATAAGAATCAAGGATAATAGCGCGACCGTACCCGCCAGGCAAACATGCCATAAATCAAAGGTAGTCGGTTTTAGTGTTAAATCAATTGCATACATCATGTTGTTCATAAAGAGCCTCTGTTAGTTATTATTATTGATTGCCAGCTTTTCGCGATGCTTCAGAAAACATCATGCCCTGCAAGGCTTCGCGTGTGGTTTGCAGGCGCATTTGCTTTAAATGACGATCGGCAATGACGCCTGGTACTTTTGCCTCGCTATAGACTTCACGTATCTTCGACAAAATCGCTTCACATTCCTTCATAATGGCATCAGTCGCCTTACGGCTATCTTGTCCCTGATAAACCGACTTTTGCATTTCACCATTAACACACTTTTTATACTCATATTTAGCTGCCTGAATTTTTTCAATCGTGGCATCAGACAGCGTTGTGTTCTGCCATTCATTTTTTGCATCATCAGAGAAAGCTGATCCGGTAGACAGCAAAAGGGCGAGGAAAAGAATATTTTTCATGGTGTTCCTTGAGATAATTATTATAATTTTAGGCGTTGATTTTACGCGAACTGATTAGAAATGAATAATTTAAAGCGTAAACCCTTTTTGATAAAGCGATTAGAACAGATTGCCAGTAGATATTGGCTTAGGTCATAGAACACGGATAACACAGATTATACGGATTTTAACGGATTTTATTTTTAGTCGATAAGAAAACAACCCGGCCGGCCGGACAAATCCCATCACACGTCACTCCACGAAGGGCACAAAATTTTTACTTCTTCGTGCCCTTCGTGTCCCTTCGACTTCGCTCAGGGCAGGCTTCGTGGTGATAGTCTTTTCAATAGTGGTGCGCGATGCGCACCCTACCCAATTGCAAACCCCATCACGCATCACCACGAAAGACCAGAAGCTTTACTTCTTCGTGCCCTTCGTGTCTTCGTGGTGAAAATCTTTTAAAGAGCTTAACGGCTATTTTGTAACGCGGCAATGCGCTCTTCCAAAGGCGGATGGCTCATAAACAATCGGCTCACGCCACCGCCATTAATGCCAAAGGCCGCTAATTGTCCTGGCAGGTCTTGCGCCTCTTGCCCACGTTGCAAGGCACGTAAAGCACCTATCATTTTTTCGGGGCCGGCTAACTTTGCACCACCGGCATCGGCTTTAAATTCTCTGTAACGAGAAAACCACATAACCAACATAGACGCCAGAAAACCCAAGGCAACTTGTGCCAGCATTTGGGTGATGTAATAAGCGGGGCCATAACCGCGTTCGGTTTTAAAAACAACACGGTCAACAAAATGACCAATGATGGTTGCAAAAAAGTACACAAAAGTATTCACTACCCCTTGCATTAAAGCCATGGTCACCATATCGCCATTGGCAACATGGGTTATTTCATGACCCACCACGGCTTCCACTTCATCAGTATTCATGTTTTGCAACAAACCGGTGCTCACCGCAACCAGTGCACTGTTTTTATTCATTCCGGTAGCAAAGGCATTGGCCTCGGGGGTATCGAAAATACCCACTTCAGGCATATCAATTCCGGCAAGACGTGCCTGTTTAGCCACAATATCCAGTAACCAGCGTTCAGTCTGGTTTTGTGGTTGCTCAATTACCTGCACGCCCATCGCCCGTTTTGCAGACCATTTGGACATGGCCAGAGAAATCACTGAGCCGGTCATGCCAATCACGGCTGACATCACCAACAAAGCATTAAGATTAAGATTAATACCTTGCGCATCTAAAGTGCCGCTTAAGCCCAAAAGATTAAAAATAATACTAACAACAACCATGATTGCCACATTGGTTGCCAGAAAAAGAAAAATTCGCATCATGGTAATAGCCTCCGGTTAATTAATGTTAGAACTAATATGGTGATTGAATAACACATTCCAACCCCCATAAAGAATGATAATATATCGCAACGTTTATTTATTAAAGGTCATTACCGTGTATTTTTTAAAAAAAATCCTACTTCCCTTGCTTTTACTCAACACTTGCCTGGCTTTGGCAGAATCGGTCGATCATCAGGCGGTGTTAAAACAACTGCATTTACCGGAGGGATTTAAAATAGCCGTTTATGCCGATAATGTTCCCAATGCACGCAGTTTGGCCTTGGGCGATAACGGCGTGGTCTTTGTCGGTACCGGCGTAGAAGGTAAGGTCTATGCGCTGCAAGACAGCAATAATGACGGTGTCGCCGAACAGCGCCATATTATTGCCGGCAATTTAACAATGCCCAATGGCGTAGCCTATAAGGACGGGGCGCTTTATGTCGCAGAAATTAGCCGTATTATCCGTTTTGACAATATTATCCAACAACTGGCCAAACCACCCACGCCTGTGGTCATCTTTGACCAATTTCCTTCCGACAAACACCATGGCTGGAAATATTTGCGTTTTGGCCCTGATAACAAGTTGTACACCGCCGTCGGTGCGCCCTGCAATATTTGTAATCCTGACAAAGACATTTACGCCTCACTGGTCAGATTAAATCCGGACGGCAGTGACTTTGAAATTATTGCCAAGGGTATCAGAAACACCGTCGGTTTTGATTGGCAACCGGACACCCAAGCCTTGTTTTTTACCGATAACGGTCGGGACTATTTAGGTGAAGATACGCCACCGGATGAACTAAACCACTGGTCTGTTAAAGGGGAACATTTTGGCTATCCCTACTGTCATGGCGGCGATATTCCTGACCCTGAATTGGCGGCTGATAAAAAATGTTCACAATTTACTGCACCCGCCTGGAAATTTAAAGCCCATATTGCACCGTTAGGGATACGCTTTTATCAGGGCAAGCAATTTCCGGTTGAATACAAAAACCAGTTATTTGTCGCGCAGCATGGTTCCTGGAATCGAACCGAGCCGCAAGGCTACCGGGTTGCTTTGGTTAAATTTAATCAGGGCAAAGCCATTTCAGAACAGGACTTCATCAGCGGCTGGTTAACCGATGACGGCAAGGTATTGGGACGTCCTGTGGATATATTAACCTTACCGAATGGCAGTCTGTTGATCAGTGATGATAAGCTGGGTGTCATTTATAAAGTCTCCTACCAGGAAAAATAGTGACCAAACAATTTGAAATTATTGACAAAGAAATCCTTTACTCGGGGTTTTTCCGCATGGAAAAATACCGATTTAAACACACCCTGTATGCCGGTGGTTGGAGTCCGGAAATAAGTCGTGAATTATTTGTACGCGGCAGTTGTGTTGCCGTATTATTGTATGACCCCGATGCAGATAAAGTTATCTTAATCGAACAATTCCGGGCCGGTGCCATTTTGCAACCCGATAGAGCCTGGCTGGTAGAAATTGTTGCCGGTGCCATAGAAGACGGTGAAACCGCAACAGAAGTCGCTTATCGGGAGTCCTTGGAAGAAGCCGGCTGTGAAATTCAGGAATTGCTGGTCATTAACGAGTTTTATACCACACCCGGCGGGGCATCAGAACGCATCACTTTATTTTGTGGCAAAGTGGATAGCACTCATATTGGCGGGATTCATGGACTCGATCACGAAGACGAAGATATATTAGTGCGTGCCGTGGATTTTGATGAAGCTTATCAAATGCTGGAAAGCAACGAAATAGAGTCAGCCATTCCAATTATTGCGATTCAATGGCTAGCCTTAAACAAACAGAAACTTAAAGACAAGTGGTTATTATAGGGATGATAAAAGCCCGATTATGAACACCTCAGCCCGTCAATTTTTTATCGGGATGCTGTTAACGGCCACCGTGATTTTATTTTCCGGTTGCGCCAGCGTCCCGGAAATAAAGCCTGCCGACCAAAGCCGGTCATCAGTCAGCGACTATGCACTGAGTCTGCAAGGGGCGCCTTATCATTATGGTAAAGACTCCCCGAAAGAAGGTTTTGATTGCAGTGGCTTTGTTAAGCATGTCTACGAAAAACAGGGCATCACCTTACCACGAACGGCAAAAGATATGGCGCTGTCTTTACCGCAAATCCCCAAAAATGCTGTGCATTCCGGTGACCTGGTTTTCTTTGACACCAATGGCGACTCATTTTCTCATGTCGGCATTTATGTAAACAACGATCAGTTTGTTCACGCGCCCAGCCAGCATACCGGACGGGTGCTGGTTTCCAGCCTTAAAAACCGCTATTGGCAACAACACTATAGCGGTGTGCGACGTCCCAAATGGTAGTTGTTCACCTTCCCCTTTGAAAAAGGGGGAGAGCAAAGTGAGGAGCCGAGGGGGATTTATCTAATAAAATCTCCCCTAACCCCAATGGCACTAAGTTAAGTTGGTGCTTTTTTTGCTAGCTAATTTAAAAATATAGTAATCAGATTATTATATTGACGCCTGTGTTTTTTTGTAATACTTTAGAAAGTTTTGATTTGATTAAAAAATAGTCTGGAAGCCTCCAGCGTGGGAGGATGTAGTCAACGACGATAACAGCCCAACACACCAAAGTCCTCCATGCACTTAATAGAACTCATTTTGCACCAAATGTCCAGCGTAGCAAAGCCACAACGTAAGTTCATGTTCATCTTGCTAACAGCCCTGACGTATCTGCCGGGACGGGTAAATTTCCGAAACCTTGGCCGTTATACCTCTCTGAATGAAAAAACCTTTTCGAGATGGTTTCGTCGCCCGTTCGATTTTGTTACCTTCAACCTGCTGAGCTTGAAGGACTTGCCGGATAGTGGCGAATGGGTGGCCGCAATCGATGCCAGTTTTTCACCCAAAAGTGGGCGCACCAGTTACGGCCTGGACTGGTTTTGGAACGGTTCACAAGGGCAGGCGGAACGCGGACTGGAAATTTCATTGCTGGCCTTGGTGGATGTGACACACAACACGGCCTATACGCTGTCGGCTTACCAAACCCCCGCTTTGCCCAAAGCACCCAAGGTTACCCATCGAGAGTGACTGAAAGATATTTCACCACCATTTTTTATATCCAGTTGAAATGCTTTTGAAAAATACGCTGAAAAATATTTTTCTTCTATTCCTAGTGCGCGTGATATTTCTTCTTTGAATTCTTTTTTCTCTTTTTCATACCCTAAAGAAAATTGATATATAGAGCCATGTAGAAGTAAAGCGACATTCGACCACCCTCACCCCAGCCCTCT
>JBAXTQ010000060.1:0-17413 GCA_037130115.1 Methylococcaceae bacterium | reverse complement strand
TTACTGCCGAAATTTCGCGGGCGCGGCCCGCTCCTACAGCATCACTATTCATGTACCACCGCGTAAACACGAGAAAAATGCCTTAGCTTGATGCGTATGGCTCAAAGAGGCCCGGATTAAAAAGGTTGGTCGCCAAGCGGGGCGGCTCAAAATCAATAGCGGCTGCATCGGGCATCGCGAGTAATTCGGCAATACCGGGTTGTTGTTTATGTTGCTGCAAGTAAAAGGCTTATTTTTGTCAATGCTTCTTGGGCATTTTGAGTATGACTGACGGCAATCACTTTATCTATTAATGCGTCATCCAGGGTAATTGTGGCCATGGCTTTACTCCGTAATATTAAACAACTTACTGTTGTAAGAAGCCTTGTTGGTAATGTTTTAGGGCATTAAGTTAAGCCGGGTTATGGTTGATTTTATCATCAATGCTATTGAGAAAACAGGCGCTGTTTTTATACCGCTGATGGGATGTGTAAAACAGTCATGTGGGCAACAGCTTTTCGTTGGCCAACATTCAGCAGTAAAAATCAAAATATCGAGTGATTTTCTCAATGCCATTCGTGCGTTCCAACGCGAAAATATTGGGCACGAAAAGAGGTGCCCAAACTTGGCTTAAAATGGTTTTAATACTGGCTAATTCACCGGGTTTTTGTTTAATGATTACCCAATAATTGGATTTTTATTTGCTGTAGAAGCTGCGGCGATAAATACATGCTGTGCTGTTCAGTCAATTGCCGTATCTTTCGCCAAGCTTGTTCAGCACTCAGTACGCTTCGCTTTTCCGGAAAAAGTAATAAGCCTAACGTACCAATCACATCAAGCCCCAGGCGTTACGCCTTACGCCTCGCCAATAAATCATCCAGCACGACGCTAAAAAAAATTCTACCGCATGGCTACCCAGCGGTTGCAATATGTCATCAAATTCTGGTTGAAGTTGTATGTGCATTGTTTTTCCTTAGGTAAAGCTCAAGGTTTTAATCGTTAAGTTGGGTGTATTGCATAACGATGCTTTTTGTGTCGGTACGATACAGCAAGTAGTTTGTATTTGAAAATCTGTTAAACCGAATAATTGCGTAAGTCGGGTTAGAAACGGCTTGCTGATCAGGGAATTAGTTAATGCTCATCTTTAATGCCGCTGCGGTTGGCCAGGGTGCCAAAACCAAAGACATAAACAAAATTGAAATCAAAATATTGATCTGGGCATCGACCGGTAATCCAGTACCCGCTATTTCTACGGCATTGCTGGCAAAAATAAGTACCGGTACATACAAGGGTAAAACCAGTAGCGATAATATCATGCCGCCTCTGCGTAATCCTACCGTCAATGCGACACCGATTGCGCCAATCAAGCTTAATACCGGCGTTCCCAGCAGCAAGGTTAATAATAAGATGCCTAAAGAATGGGTGGGCATCCCTAAAAAAATCGCCAATAGCGGCGCAACGATTAACAACGGCAATCCTGTGACCAGCCAGTGGGCAATAATCTTGCCTAATACCAGGATAGACGCAGGATGTGAGCTTAATAAAATTTGCTCCAAAGAGCCATCATCAAAATCCGAACGAAACAGACTATCCAACGACAACATCGCTGCCAATAATGCAGAAACCCAAATAATACCCGGCGCGATAGCTTGTAATAAATGCGGCTGCGCACCAATGCCTAAAGGAAACAGGGTGATAACCAGAATAAAAAACAATAAGGGATTGGCGATTTCCGACCGTCGGCGCAAGGCCAACACCAAATCACGCCGAATAATGGCAAAAAATGCGTGCGATAAAGACATCAGGATAAGTTAATACGTTGCACAGCTACATCGTGCAATTCGATGTCATGGTGTGATGTTAAAACAATCATTCCGCCACTGGCACAATGTTCGGACATTAAGATTTCAATCAGGGCAATACCCTGTTTATCCAGTGACGTAAACGGCTCGTCAAGTATCCACACGCTGTTTTTGGTAATCAAAAGCCGCGCTAATGACAAGCGTCTTTTCTGACCCGCCGACAAAGCCTGAACCAGCACCTCATCATAATCCGTCAAATGCACTTTACTAAGTGCCTGTTGAATGGAATATTGCCCGGATTGACCCAAAGCCAACGATACTTTTAGATTTTCCAACACGGTCAGTTCTTTTTTAACGCCGTCCAAATGGCCCACATAAGCCATATCAGCATAATATTGACTGTCATCAATGGCCTCGCCGCACCACAGTACCTGACCGGCATCGGGTTCTCTAAATCCGCATAAAATACGCAATAACGAGGTTTTACCGCTGCCATTTTTGCCTTCCAGCAATAATACCTGCCCGGAAACCAGCTCAAAGCTTAGCCCTTCGAACAAGATGCGATCATCGCGAATACAGCTTAAGTCAGTACCTTGAAGCCGAAAAGTTGGTTTTGCCGTCATTAGTTAACAGTCAATGATCTCTGACGGACGGCTTCATAAAGCAGAACGCCGGTAGCCACTGACAAATTAAGGCTTTCTACCTGACCCAACATGGGCACCGATACCAGCACATCACATTGTTCTTTGGTTAAGCGTCTTAAACCCTTGCCTTCTGCGCCAACAACCAAGGCCATCGGGACGGTAAAATCGGCGGTATAAACAGTCTGTGCCGTTTCACCCGCTGCGCCCATAATCCATAAACCTTCACCTTTAAGCCAACGCAAGGTACGTGCTAAATTGGTTACTTGATAAACCGGTACTGTTTCTGCGGCACCACTGGCGACTTTACAAACCGTCGGGGTAATGCCGGTGGCATTGTCTTTGGTAATAATAACGCCCTGTACGCCCGTGGCATCAGCCGTTCTAAGACAGGCACCGAAATTATGCGGGTCTTGCACGTTATCCAACACCAGAAACAAAGCTGTTTGTGTTTCTGACAGATTTTCAACCGCTGTTTTTAAATCGCTTTCTGATAATTCACCCGGCATTTCAACTTCAATAACAATACCTTGATGATTGTTATTATCAGCCAGACGATCCAGCCGTTTTCTATCGACTTTTTCAGGCACTATGCCCAAAGCGGCCAAGTCATCAATCGCCTGTGTCAGGCGCTTGTCTTGCCGCCCGCTATCAACCCAGGCCTGATGGATTTTTTTAGGGGAATAATCGAGTGCGGCTTGTACGGAGTGTAGACCAAATAATTTACTTAATTTCATGTATTATTGAAGCATGGGAAGCATTAAGGTGTGCCGCTTATTTCCAATCTTCCGAATGGAAATAAGCGGACGAGCAGTGGAAAAATAAGCTAAGCCTTAGGTGACGACTTTTTCTTGCGGCGTCTTTTTTTAGGCTTCTCACTGATTTCTGCTTTTTTTACAGAACCTTCTTTTTGAATCAGCTCAAAATCCATTTTCTTTTCATCCAGATCAACGCGGGCCACCTTGATTTTTACACTATCGCCCAAGCGAAAATTGGTACCGGAACGCTCACCTTTTAACTGGTGACTGGTCGGGTCAAAATGATAATAATCCTGCCCCAGATTACTGATATGCACCAAGCCTTCTACATAGATGTCGGCCAGTTCAACAAAAAATCCAAACGAAGTGACTGCGGAAATAATACCGGGAAATTCTTCACCGATTTTATCCATCATGTATTCACATTTTAGCCAGCTCACCACATCGCGGGTGGCATCATCAGCGCGTCGCTCATTGGCCGAGCAATGTTCACCCAACAAAATCATGTCGGGAACGCCATAAACAAACGTCTCTATTTTTTTGTCCAGTAAACAATGACGAATAGCGCGATGCACCAGCAAATCGGGATAACGTCTAATAGGCGACGTAAAATGCGCATAAGCTTCCAGCGCCAAACCAAAATGACCCTTTAAATCAGGGCTATAAACGGCTTGTGACATGGAGCGTAACAAAACCGTCTGGATTAAATGGGCATCCGGCCGGCCTTTAACCGAGTCCACCAAGTGCATATAATCCAATGGTGTCGGATTGACACCACCACCGAATTTCAAACCCAGCTCACCCAAAAAGGTTTTTAGATTAAGTAATTTATCAGGGCCTGGGCCATCATGTATGCGCAACAATTTGGGTATTTTTTTGGCATTTAAATACCGTGCCGCCGCACTGTTGGCGGTAATCATAAACTCTTCAATCAGCTTGTGCGCATCGTTACGCACGACCGGCACAATTTTTTCGATTTTACGTTCTTTACCAAAAACAATGCGTGTTTCCTGGGTATCAAAATCCATTGCCCCACGCTCTTCACGACTCACGCGCATGACTTTGTAAAGTGCGTATAGCTCACGTAGATGCGGCATTACCGACTTATATTTTTCAGCCAGAACCGTATCGCCATCAACCAGCATTTTTGCAACTTCGGTATACGTCAAGCGTGCATGAGAACGCATCACCGCATCATAAAAACGTGACCGTACTACTTTGCCCTGTTCGTCTATGCCTAATTCGCACACCATACATAAACGGTCAACATCAGGATTAAGCGAACATAAGCCGTTAGATAATATTTCCGGCAACATGGGGATGACTTGTTCAGGAAAATAGACCGAGGTACTACGATTTTTGGCTTCTTTATCCAGCTCGCTATTAACCTGCACATAATGCGAAACATCGGCAATGGCTACCAGTAATTTCCAGCCTTTAGGCGTCTTTTTGCAATAAACGGCATCATCAAAATCCCGTGCATCTTCACCATCAATAGTGACTAAAGCCGTTTTTCGCAAATCAACGCGCCCTTCCTTGGCAGATTCAGGTACTTCTGCACTCAGCGACTTGATTTCTTCCAGCAGTTCTTCCGGCCATATATTCGGCAATTGGTGAGAACGAATCGCCATTTCTATTTCCAGACCGGGCGCAAGATGATCACCTAATACTTCAATAACCCGGCCAATAGGCTGGCGTAATTTAGTCGGTTGATCGGTAATTTCAGCAATAACAATTTGTCCCTGCTTGGCTTTACCAGCGCCCCCTTTTTGTACCAACAGCGTTTGCGCGATATTTTTATTATCAGGCACAACGTAAGTAAATCCGTCTTCTTTATAAAGGCGTCCGACTATTTGATGAGTATTTCTTTCCAGAATCTCGACAATTGCGCCTTCACGCCGGCCTTTCTTGTCAATCCCGGCTATACGTACCATAGCCCGGTCATTATGCAGCAAAGGATTCATTTCGCGAGGTGACAAGTACAAATCATCCGACCCGTCATCCGGCCGGACAAAACCAAAGCCATCCGGATGACCAATAATTCGGCCAACAATTAAATCCTTGTTATTAACCAGACAGTATTGCTGCGCCCGATTAAACAATAATTGCCCATCGCGCTCCATTGCCCTCAGGCGTCGGCGGAGTGCCTCAAGGTCGTCTTCGTTATCAAGAGAAAATGCCTGGGCAATGTCAACGCGCGACAAAGGCTTTCCAGCATGCTCTAACGCCGAAAGAATCAACTCGCGACTGGGGATGGGGTTTTCATACTTTTCAGCTTCGCGCTGAGCGTATGGATCTATTGTTGAATTAAAATCAACGTCTTTTTTAGACTTCGATGGCATTTATATATTAAATAATGAGAGACAAGATGATTGACACAATTAAGTATTATCCTTATATGATACATGCTTAACCTAACGATTAGAATTGAAAATAGAAAATCCTTAGGATCTTATTTTAACAACTCTATTCTTTTGCGCAACTTCCCTTAATTTAAGCTATCGTTTTAATTGACAAAAACTGACAGCCTGGGTACAATGCGCGTTCACTTTGCTTTTACAGCAACTCTTTGCCGGGATGGTGGAATTGGTAGACACGCTAGCTTCAGGTGCTAGTGAGCGTACGCTCGTGGAGGTTCAAGTCCTCTTCTCGGTACCAAATATTATATTACTTTCTTATTGATTTACCACGTTTTTAACAAAACGAAAAGAGTAAATTTCTCTGTGTTACACATATTGTTACGGGCAGTCTGTCGAACAGGAGAGAAACCATGACCACTCATTACCTCATAAACGCCGTCAAACTTATTATTACAGACGCCGCATTCCCATCGCTCTGAGGCCGTTGTTCGGTTGCCTTCAATTTATCAGCTCTCTAAAACCCATATATTTTCAAGATGCAAAAAAATTGCGACCTATACGATTAGCCTAAGCAGTCTTCTTTGCCACACAAGCTGTGATACAACCCTTGTTCACATTTCTGCGGTGACAGTTTCGGAAAGCTGGGGCCTGGGAAGCAGACAGCAGCAACCAACAAAGACCCCCGTTTTTCTTCGTGGTGACAGCTTTACTTAATCTTTACACAAATCTTGTGCATAAGCGTCCAGTGCGTTGATTATATCCACATTACTATTGTTGCTGTTTCGTAACTCGTCCAGTCGTGCAAGGTAAGCATCGAGTGTTATGCTGGCACCTGCTTGACGACCGGTTAAGCGATTTTGGCAAAATTCTTTCCATCTCGATTGTTCTTCAAGATTGAGTGTTTCGGGGTAATTTCGGGCCCGGTATCTAAACAGCATTTCCGGCAGGCGGGGATCATTAAAACCAAATTCCGCTTTTGCCAATTGTTCTGGCGACGTCACTCTGATTTTTACCATTTTCTGCCGGTCAGCTTCAGAGAAAAATCCACCGCTATAGATGGACAAATCCGGGTCAGTATCTTGGTCGGCGTAGGCATGGCCACTAAACACGGCGGCTAGTTTTTCAGCCAGGCCGGTGGCGGTTTTAATCTTGTCAATATGTGTCAGACACAAAGCCATATCAAGCGCCAGTCGTTGTGCATCCTCCGGTTTGATAACCGACACCGGTGCCACTACTGGGCATTTGTTAATATGCACGGTTTTTAACGGTATTCTGGTGATTCCTTCGGGCAAATCGTCCGTCGCGGTAAAAAGCCGTTGCTGTATGTCTTCTATTGATAAGGTCAGCAGGGGTTCCGGATCAATGGATAAATCATAAACAATGATGCCATTGGTATTGGTCGGATGTTTGCAGAGCGGTAATACAATGGCCAAGCCATTATTGGCGGCGCTGTATTTACCGGATATATGCACGACCGGTTTAAAGCTGCCCAGCTGAAGTAACTCCAATACCTTGGCTTTACCACGATGTTGCAACAGAAATTGATACAGTTTTGGCTGTGCCTGTTTGACCAGTTTGGCCATGCCTATGGTCGCATAAACATCGGACAGTGCATCGTGCGCCGCTTCATGGGCAATGCCGTTGGCGACGGTTAATTGATCCAGTCGCAAACTGGGTCTGCCGTCACCGTTAACCGGCCAATTTATACCTTCAGGTCGTAGTGCTCTTGCCGCTCTAACGACATCAATAATGTCCCAACGGGAATTGCCGTTTTGCCATTCGCGGGCGTAGGGATCATAAAAATTACGATACAGCGCGTTGCGGGTCACTTCATCATCAAAACGAATATTATTATAGCCCAAGGTACAGGTGTTGGGTTGGGCGAGTTGTTGATGTATTTGGCTGATAAAGTCGGCTTCGCAAACGCCTTTTTGCCGGGCAAGCTGCGGGGTAATACCGGTAATTAAGCAAGCATCCGGTTGCGGCAGGCAATCCGGTGTTGGTTTGCAATAAATAACCAGCGGCTCATCGATGACATTAAAATCGGCATCGGTACGCAGTCCGGCAAATTGTACGGCCCGGTCGCGCCGAGGATCAATCCCAAAGGTTTCGTAATCGTGCCAATAAAAGGTTTGGGTATCAGGGTTGCGTTCGGGCATTTTGTTAAATGGAAACCAAGGCTCTTAAAACATCGACACGACTAATAACGCCGACAAATTCATTGTCTTCAAATACCGGAAAGCTTCTGACCGAAGATTTCTGAAATTTTTCAGCCAAATCCACGATACTGGACTTGGCATCGACACTGATCGTTTCTGTGCTCATATAGTCACCCACTTTTCCGCTCATACCCTGATTGTAAACGCTTTCCAAAAAAACCCTCATGCCGTCTTTTTCGGAAAACATGCCGACCAACTGACCTTTGGAATCAATAACCGGCGCACACGTAATCTTATGATCCAATAATTTTTTGATTGCATCAATCACATTCGTGTCTTTGGTTAAGGTGACTAACCGTTTAGCCATGTAATCGGCTACCGTAATTTTTGCCAGCATGATGAATTCCTCAATGTAAAACAACAAGTGTAGTTTACTTAAAAAATTATCCCTGAGTTAATTGCGCTTCTGCATCCATTTTCTTTCTTTTATCGCATTTTTCTACGCAAACACATTCTGCCTTGCTCATACCACCACCACATGAGCCTTTAATGGCGCGTCTGCCAAAAATGACACCGATTGCCATGATGGTTATTACCACCAGCATGACTACAAAAGTTACCAAAAAATAAGTCATGATACTACCTCGTAAAGTTCGCGAAGGTTGACGTAATATTAACATCAAAACCTGTTCGCTTTTAATCATTAAAAATGCAGGTACAGGCTTTTTTACAACCCGCCCATAACTAAAAAACGAGGATTAGACTTAGCCAATCCTCGTTATATTAATGCCGTTTGCCCTCCCCTAAAAAATCAACCCGATTCAAGAGAGAGTTACGATATTAGTTAACCGCCAAAGTCATCCAACATGATGTTTTCAGGCTCTACACCGTTATCAATCAACATATTGATAACGGATGTATTCATGATTGGAGGGCCACACATGTAGAACTCACAATCTTCAGGGGCTGGATGGTTTTTAATAAACTCTTCAAAAAGTACATTATGAATAAAGCCTTTATAACCGTCCCAGTTATCATCCGGTAAAGGATCGGATAACGCCACATGCCATTCAAAATTATCATTTTCTTTGGCCAGCATATCAAAATCTTCTACATAGAACATTTCGCGTTTACTACGTGCGCCATACCAGAAAGTGATTTTACGTTTGGATTTAATTCTGCGCAACAGATCAAAGATATGTGAACGCATCGGTGCCATACCGGCACCACCGCCCACAAAAACCATTTCCGCTTCAGTATCTCTGGCATAAAACTCGCCATAAGGGCCTGAAATAATACATTTATCGCCGGGTTTTAAATCAAAGATAAAAGACGACATAATGCCTGGCGGTACGCTATCGGGAGCGCCCGGAGGCGGTGTCGCGATACGCACGTTAAGCATGATTTCTTTTTCTTCAGGATAACTGGCCATTGAATAAGCACGCAAGGCCGGTTCTTTTACTTCAGAAACAAAACGCCATAGATTGAATTTATCCCAATCTTCACGGAAGCGTTCTTCAACTTTAAAATCGCTGTATTTGGCAATGTGTGAAGGACATTCAATTTGAATATAACCACCGGCCTTATAATTGATTTCTTCGCCTTCAGGCAACTGAAGTACCAGTTCCTTAATAAAGGTAGCCACGTTATTGTTGGATTTAACGGTACATTCCCATTTTTTTACGCCAAAGACTTCGTCTTCAACTTCAATACTCATGTCGTGTTTTACCGAGACTTGGCATGAAAGACGTTCGCCGTGAGCCGCTTCGCGCTTGGTGATATGCGTCAGTTCAGTCGGCAGAATTTCGCCGCCGCCTGAATGTACAACCACTTTGCACTGGGCGCAAGTTCCGCCGCCACCGCAGGCTGAGGAGACAAACAAACCATTGTCAGCCAACGCGGTTAACAGTTTTGACCCGACCGGCACATGAATTTTCTTTTCATTATTGATCAGGATCTCAACATCTCCTTCCGCGACCAATTTGCTTTTAGCGCCGATAATTACAAATACCAGTGCTATAACAAAAGCCGTGAAAATAATGATCCCTAATAGAATTTCCAGCATTATACGCTACCTTCTTAAAGTTGGATTCCAGAGAAAGCCATGAAGCCAAGCGACATCAGACCTGCAGTAATAAAAGTGATGCCCAGACCTTGCAAACCGGCTGGAATATCACTGTATTTAAGTTTTTCGCGCACACCTGCCATAACCGTAATCGCCAATGCCCAGCCCAAACCACTGCCTACACCGTAGGTGACACTTTCACCAAAATTATAATCACGCTCAATCATAAATAAACTGCCGCCAAGAATGGCGCAGTTTACCGTGATTAAAGGCAGAAACACGCCCAAGGCATGATACAAAGCCGGAAAAAATTTATCCAAAATCATTTCCAGAATTTGCACCAAAGCGGCAATCATGCCGATACAGCTTAACAATGCCAAAAAGCTTAAATCAACGCCGGTTATACCCATCCAGGATAAGGCATCTTCTTTTAACAAAGCATGGTAAACGATATTATTGGCCGGGACAGTAATCGCCTGCACCACCATAACGGCAATACCCAAGCCCATGGCCGTGGCAATCTTTTTTGATACCGCAATAAAAGTACACATGCCCAAAAAGAAGGACAGTGCCAGGTTTTCAATAAAGACGGCCTTAACAAATAAACTAATATAAGCTTCCATTAGTGATGCCCTCCTTCACCGTGCGCAATAGCCATAATCTTGAATTCCACTTTTTCAGCTTGGCCGGGTTTCCATTGACGTACCGCCCAGATAATCAAACCAATAATAAAGAAAGCACTGGGTGGCAATAACATCAAGCCATTGGGATCGTACCAACCACCGTCTTTAGCCAATTTAAAAACTTCGATACCCAGTAATTTACCGGAACCTAACGTTTCTCTAAAAAACGCGACGATAATTAATATCAAGCTATAACCCAAACCGTTACCGATACCGTCCATGAAACTTTCCAAAGGCGGATTTTTCATCGCATAACCTTCAGCACGACCCATAACGATACAGTTGGTAATAATCAAACCCACAAATACCGATAATTGCTTGCTGACATCGTAAGCAAAGGCTTTGAGTAGTTGATCAACCACAATAACCAAGGAAGCAATAATGGTCATTTGCACAATAATCCGGATACTGCTTGGAATATGGTTTCTAATCGCACTGATTGCCGCACTTGAAAAGGCCGTCACCAAGGTCAAGGCCAGCGCCATAATCAGCGAAGTTGACATTTGTGAAGTAACCGCCAACGCTGAACAAATACCCAGAACCTGCAAAGTAATAGGATTGTCGTTAACCAGCGGTGCCGTTAATACTTTTTTTGTTTCATCATTTAAAATTGCGCTCATGATTTAACCTCTTTAACCGTTCTTACTTTTTTCAAATACGGTGCAAAACCTTCATTGCTCATCCAGTATCTGACCAAATTAGTCACACCGGTACTGGTTAAGGTTGCGCCCGCAAGACCATCAACCTGATATTGAGAACCCGGTTTGGTGTTGTCCACCACGCCTTTAATCAAGCTTAATGCCGGTTCGCCAATATCCGCTTCCGTAATCAGCCCTTTTTCCAAAGACGGTTGATCTGTTTCGGCATAGACTTTCTTGCCTTTCCACAACGCACGCCAGTTAGGATTAACGACTTCACCACCGAGTCCAGGCGTTTCCGCTTGGTCATAGAAGTTGATACTTTGTACGGTTTGTCCGTCAGCATCCAAAGACAGGAAACCATATAAAGTAGACCATAAGCCATAACCATGCATAGGCAGAATGATGGATTTAGTGACGCCTGCTTCTTTTACCAAAAAGACTTTGGCATATTTGGCTTTTACGCGGATATGGGCAATATCTTTATCTTTTGGAATAGCGACGCTTTGCGCAGGATCTTTTGCTGCTTTACGTTGATCGAATTCATCTGCATCAACATTTTCAACATAGTCGCCTGTTTCCAGATCAACAACCTTGGCTTCGATTTTATCAGAAAATGCCGCGTTGATATCAGCGCCCTCTTCCAATAAACCGGCCACATCAAGAATATTCTTCTTCATGTCTGCTGCTTTGTTATCTATTTGCAAAGGCTTTAAAGCAACCGCCGCAAAAGAAACCAAAACCGCACAAACGAGACACAGCGCAACCGCAATGGCAATCGTCTTTTCCAGACTGTCGTTACCTAAAGCCAGAACTTTGTTTTTATAAGCGTCAAATTTCTGGTAATAGGCATTTTTATTAAGTGCCGTACACAATTTTTCCATGTGTTTACAAGACTTTTTATTATTAGGCATGACGTTTCATCCTTCTTCTAATATTGGCCTGAATGACGAAATAATCAATCGTCGGCGCAAACATGTTTGAAAATAGAATGGCCAGCATAATACCTTCAGGAAACGCAGGATTAACCACCCGGATTAACACGGTCATACCACCGACCAATGCCCCGAATACCCAACGGCCTTTATTGGTCATTGCCGCACTCACAGGATCGGTGGCCATATAAACCATACCAAAAGCAAAACCGCCCATCGTTAAATGCCAATACCAAGGCAGGGCAAACATGGGGTTGGTGTCACTGCCAATCACGTTAAACAGCGTGGCAATCGCGACCATACCAGCAAATACGCCACCCATAATGCGATACGAGGCAACCCTTGTATACAACAAGAATGCAGCGCCAATCAAAATCGCCAAGGTTGATGTTTCACCCAAACAACCAGGTTCAAAACCAAAAAACGTTTGCATCCAGCTATAATCAGCCGCATAAACAGCGTCAAGACCGCCGTTTGCAGCCAAACCCAATGGCGTTGCCCGGGTATAGCCATCCACTGCGACCCAAACCGAGTCTCCGGTCATTGAAGCGGGATAGGCAAAATATAAAAATGCCCGTCCGGTCAAGGCAGGATTTAAAAAGTTTTTACCGGTACCGCCAAATACTTCTTTACCGATAACGATACCGAAAGAAATACCCAAAGCGACCTGCCATAAAGGCATGTCAGGCGGCATAATCAAGGCGTACAACATGGACGAAACCAAAAAGCCTTCATTGACTTCATGGCCGCGAACGGTAGCAAACAATACTTCCCAAATACCACCAATAGCCAAGGTAGTGATATAAACAGGTAAAAAGTATAAAGCGCCGTGAGCCAGGTTGGAAAACGGATTCATGGTGCTATAGCCGAACAACGTCATCGGGATACTGCGCCAGTTATCTATTTTCTCAAGACCCATGGTGCCCATTGCCAAATTGGCCTGGTAACCGGTGTTATACATCGCCATCAGTACACAAAACAGCGTTGCTATCACTACAAAAGTCATTGTGCGTTTCAGGTCATTACCGTCACGAACATGCGTGGTGCCGCGAGTTACATCAGCAGGGGTATATATGAAAGTATCCACCATCTCATAGAGACCGTAATACTTCGCAAACCGACCACCTTTTGTAAAATGCGGCTCTATGCTATCTAAAATTTCTCTAGCCGACATTATCCTTCCTTCTCGATTTTAGTTAAATTCGCTCTCAGCACAGGACCGAAGTCATGTTTACCTGGATCCACAAACGTAAATAAGGAGACATCTTCTTCATCAAGTTCCAAACAACCCAACAACTGCGCCTGGTCTGAATCACCGATAATCAATGATTTTAACAGCGGTGTTGCCAAAATATCCATAGGCATAACGGTTTCAAAAACGCCAACAGGCACAATTGCCCTGTCACTGCCGTTTTTATCCGTCGTTAATGGAAAAAGACGATTGTTTTTACGATCAACACTGGAGGTATAAACATTCAATGCGGAATATTTATCTTTACCCGCCACAATCCAGCCAAACAACTCACGGGCACGACCTTCTTGCAAAGCAGAAATCTGGTTGCTGTAACAACCTAAATACGCAGCCCAATCGTGTGCAGTATGTCCGTACAAGACAGAACCGGAAATAACCCGACTTTCAACGTCATCCAACAACTCACCGGCAACCAAATCATCGGTATTAGCGCCTACACGCGTGCGAATCAAGCGTGGATTTTTTACCGTAGGGCCCGCTAAAGAGATGACTCTTTCGACATTTAATTGACCGGTTGTAAATAATGCGCCAATTGCCATAACCGCCTGATAATCCAGGTGCCAAACAGACTTGGTAATACTAACGGCATCAATAAAATGAATATGGGTACTGGGCAAACCGGCCGGATGCGATCCTGAAAACTCGGCAACCGTTGCAGCATTACCGGTTGCTATATCAGCATCCGGCGCTTTACAAACGTAAGTTTTACCCGCAGTCAGCTTGGCAATAACCGCCAAACCATTAGCAAAATCATTGCCACGCGCCTTAATAATAACCGCAGGATCGGCCGCTAAAGGCCGTGTGTCGATAGCGGTAACAAAAATAGAGTTGGGTTTGCTATCTACAGCAGGCGTTTTTCCATAAGGACGCGTCCTTATCGTCGCCCACAAACCTGAAGCCAACAGATTTTCTTTAACCTGTTCAGCCGTTAAGTTAACAAGATCCGCTTCATGGTATTGGCTAAACGATTCTTCAGCAGAGCCTTGTAATTCAATAACAACGGATTGCAATACCCGCTTGGCGCCACGGTTTATCGCTTTAACGATACCCGCACCCGGTGACGTAAAAACACACCCCGGATTTTTCTTGTCAGTAAAAAGTACCTGACCCAACTTGACCGTATCCCCCTCACTAACCAACATGGTAGGCTTCATGCCTACGTAATCAATCCCCAGAATCGCAACGGTGTTAACCTGATTGCCATCCTCAATAATTTGCTTAGGACCTCCCGTTATGGGTAGGTCTAAACCGTTTTTAATAGTAAATCGCATAGTTAATAAGCCTACTCTCCAAACAAGTTGCGGCGAAACCCTCCACTTGGTATCAAAAATACCGATACAAGTGGCGCATAAAGACGTAAAACGTTGGCATTACACCACAAAATCAATGTTTTCTCAATGCTGTATTTAGTAGTCAATAAATATACTAACCGGTACTTTACAAACTGTAAACTAACTGTAATATATGAAAAATGACTTGGACTTGGGTAACTTGCAAAAAACATCCCCTGCAAAGTTGCCACTGATTCACAAATCTTTTAAATGTAACGATATCCGTGTTTTGTAGGGGCAATCCCTTGCGGTTGCCCGGCTCGGCTAACGTCGTGCCATTAAAGGGCAGGCGTAAAGCCTGCCCCTACAACAAATGTACCGCGTCGCGGGGAAAAGCAACTCGCGACAAGCATCAGAATTGTTCCTCTTCGTGCCCTTCGTGGTGAACTATTTTATAAATTCTTGCTGTTCAATGCCAATAGCCAGTGCCAAACACGTCATCAATTCCCACGCGGCAGCCTGCATGGTGCCGCCAAAAGAAACCACACCATCTTCATGACCCAGCATTGTAAACAGCCCTGTCTGTTGTAAGTTGCCTGATTGAAATAACTGCTCAACTGCCTGTGCCATGGCAACGGTTCCATAAGGAATATCTGCGGAAACATGAGATAAATTAAGCGTTGCCGTATTCCGCCATATTTCCGGACTGTGGACATGAATCACTGCCTGTATGTTGCTGTTTTGGGCATAAAGGCTTGCATGCGTCAGCGATTCAGAAGAAGGCTTACGTAAACCGCACGATTGAAGTTGATTTTTTTGAGGGTCAGCGGCAACCACCAGGCAATAATGTTCCGGACTTAATTGCTCAAGATGCCCTGTTTGGGTGCCACTAATAATAAATTGACTGCTTTGAACATTAAGCCGCTGGCTAATATTGCCAAAACCGAGATTATCGTATCTTTCGGGATATTGCCCAATAAGACCCAGACGAAAAACAAGCGTGCGCCACGCATTGATTTCCCTGAATGAAAAAGCATCATTCAGGGGCGTTTGCGTATGTTCTAATTGATACTTGATGACCCCTTCTGGCTCTTTCATCTGGATGGTGTTTTATATTGCAGCATGATTGATCCTAAAAACAGAAAATTACCCCGATAGCATGGAGGTGTCAGGTTTTTTTACAGCTTCCGGTAACAAAAATACGTCGCATGGTATCGAATAAGACGTGCACTTAACTCCGGCTAATTTTAACTATACTTTATAAAGGATATCATTGCCACACACTGCTTATACAAAATTTAAACGACATTGAAGCGGTTGCTACATTACAAACAAGCCCATTCCTAATCCTACAGGCGGCGTGTAGGTGTCAGGATTTTTTACAATTTATAAAAAAAACAATAAATCAATTAAAAATAATTCAAGCTAATTTCTCATTAATAACGGGTGTTACGATAATCTTACCCAGCTGTCATTTTAGCCAAGCACTGATCCCTTCAGAGACCCTATTGTTGAGACATTATGAATATTCCAACCAACTCCGAACTATTTGATCAACTACACATCGATGTTGCCCGTAATGCAACGGATGATTTCAATTTATTCCATGATAGTAAAAAATGGCAGCACATTAACAACAACCCTTTCAATGGCACTATTGTTCTTGGATTTCAATTAGAATCACTGATAGAGCACAAGGTGTTGCTTTACCGCCAGTTACATAATGAAAACATGCTCATTAAAGAAAAAAACCTGCGTTTTAGTAACTACCAGTTTTCTTTTGTCAATGCCGTCAAACCAGGGCAATCGGTATCCGTCGATATAAAAGCATCACAACTTAAAGAGGGCCAAAATACAACGCTCAGTAACCGCGTGACTCTTAAAGCCGATGGCCTATTGGCCTTGTTGGGCTATAAAAAAGAATCACAAACGGCTTTATTTCTGCCTGATCCCGATATTCCTCAAGTTGAATCGCTCAAAAACCATCCAGACCGGTCGTTCTTACCCGACAGTACCTTTTTCCTGAAACGAAAGTTTATCAACATCAGTAATGCTAAAAACTTTCTCTGTGGTTCACTGGTCGATCAGGACGATTATTTTGATGAAATACATTACAAAGCTGTTTTTCCGGAAATATTCCCGTGCAGCTTGATATCCTGCGCCTTACTGGAAAAAGCCCTACGGGAACAACATGATTTTGAACGAAATCCGATGGTGTATTTGTCCCATAAAATCAGTATTGACCGCACGCTTGTTGACCAACTAAAGTCCAACGATGTGCTGCATGTATTGGTTCGGCAATCATCCGACACTGAAAATGAAGGTATCGGCCGCAACATAGACACACTCATTAACTATGAGTGTTATGGATTGGTTAAAGACAATGCAATTTTATACAGAGCCCTGATCTCACTTGCCCCACTGGAAAAAATACTTAAATCGGTTAAGGCTTAATGCCAAGGTTGTGGTGGACTAAGCGGAGACAGCCATAACACACACCGGAGCGACAAGTGTTGGGCTGCGTGTTGCTGAATTCAACCCACGAACTTACAGCAATTCTCATTATGGGAAAATATAGTAAATCAAAGGGTTATAACAATAACAAGCCTCTAACGTTGATGAGATTGGCTTGTGATCAAGATTTTATATTTTATGAAAGTTAAAATCCGGTCATAAATTTGCTCTAAATTTGCTTTTTCCATCCTCATCAGCGATGTCTGCGGAAAAAAAAAGACCAAGCCTCAAAATATTAATTTTATCTGTTTGATTTTATTGGTATTCTCATAATGAGAATTACTGGTCGATCAAGGCAAAGGCCGCAAGGATCGCTACGTTATGCTCTCGCCGCATTTGCTTGAAGTCTTGCGGGC
>JBAXTQ010000006.1:0-54182 GCA_037130115.1 Methylococcaceae bacterium | reverse complement strand
AATAAAGCACGTAGGGGATGCCAATTATTTTTAAGGAATGCTCTGAATGGCTGGCGTTTTGACATAACCTTGCGCTATGAAGAAAATGCCCGTAATTCGGTAGCGGGTCTTGAAAATCTGACCGTGCAAACGCCTGACGGCCCGCGCATTCCTTTGTCGGAACTGGCCACGATTAAAATTAATCAGGGTGCGTCCCGAATTAGTCGGGAAGATAATATGCGCCGGATTGCCATTAAATGTAATTTGATCGACCGCGATCAAGGCAGCTTTGTCGCCGAAGCGCAGCAAAAAGTTAAGGCTCAAGTGGATTTGCCGCCGGGTTACCGTATTGTCTGGAGCGGACAATTTGAAAATCAGCAACGGGCTATGAAGCGACTGGCGGTCATCGTGCCAATCAGTCTGGGCTTAATCTTTGTATTATTGTTCTGGGCTTTTATGTCGATAAAAAATGCGCTGCTGATTCTCATGAACGTGCCTTTCGCAATGATCGGTGGTATCCTGATTTTATTGGCGACAGGGATTAATCTGAGTGTTTCGGCCGCTGTTGGTTTTATCGCACTATTTGGTATTGCCGTACAAAACGGCGTGATTTTGGTATCGCAATTAAATAAATTGCGCAGGGAAGGCCAATCGCTGCACGATGCCATTGTTAATGGCTCGGTCAGTCGTCTTAGACCGGTTGTGATGACGGCCATGATGGCAATGCTGGGGCTGTTTCCTGCGGCACTTTCGACCAGTGTCGGTTCGGAAACGGCAAAGCCTTTCGCCGTGGTGATTATTGGCGGATTGCTGACGGCAACCCTGTTGACGTTAACACTATTACCGGCGCTGTACCGCTATTTTGCCGAACCTGACGAACTTTAAAGGAAAAATATGAAAGAAATACGCGCCTTCATTCAGCCCCACAAACTTAGCCAAGTAACAGTGGCCTTGTTGGAAATTCCGGGCTTTCCCGGTATGACAATTATTGATTGCGATGGTTTTGGGCGCGAACGAACTCAGCATACTCAGGATTACAAGCCTTTCTTGTCTAAAAAGCGTATTGAAATTTTCGCCCCCGAAAACTTGGTGGAAATTATTTTTGAAACCATCATGAAGACTGCTCATAGCGGACAGCACGGCGACGGCAAAGTATATATTTTGGATGTGCTTGAGGGTGGCCGAATCAGTAACGGTAAAAGAGATCCTGATTTGGGGTAGTGCCTGCGTATCAAAAAGCATATCACCACGAAGACACGAAGGACACGAAGAAAAAGCAAAGAAATTAGGGTGGCCTTCATTTTTGCATGAAAGCAGTGAATAGTTCTGATAGCCAACAGTAGGATGGGTAGAGCAGCGCGAAACCCATCGCATAAGGAATCAATTATGACGGGTTTCGGCTATCGCCTTTACCCATCCTGCGAGCCTGCTATTTTCCTTGCACAAGTCCGGATGAAAAAGAGGTCACGTTTTTCATGGTATCCGGCTTTATCTCTCCCGCTTTTTTGACTTGACGGGCACGCCAGTCAACCGAACGAATTTGATCGCACAAAACAGCTCCGTGAATAGCTGAATCTTCCGGTAAGACAACTTCGAAAGGGTAGCCTTTTATTTTTGATGTTACGGGACACAGCAGGCATAGACCGAAACGGTTATAAGCCGCACGAGATAATACCAGCGCGGGGCGAATACCAGCTTGTTCGCTGCCTTTTTGTGGATCAAAATTTAGCCAGACCAGATCACCCCGCTCGGGGACATAGCCACTAACGTTTACCATTCGATATTCTCACGTCCCACGGATGCACCCCAGTCGGTTTCCGAATGGCAATTGTCGCTTGTCATTTGCGCATAGAGATGATCAAAATTTGCTTCTTTGTTTATTTTTCGTATGATTAAGCGCCCTTTTTGTAAGGCGGTTAAATCAACTTCGTCACCTTCTTTGATGGCCGCTTTTACGGCTTCAGATGCCGGAATGCGTACTGCAAGGCTATTACCCCATTTTGCAACGGTTACCGTCATTTTCCTCTCCATTATGGATAAACAATGTATATCCATAATAGCCAGAAAACATAATATGTCAACACGCGTGAAGGAAAAATAATCAATCGAGTCCATTGATGTTAGGGATGCTGGCTGCCCCGGTTTAAGTTGCTAGCCAAGAGTAGGATAGTAGAGCCGCGCATCAAAAGACATATCACCACGAAGACACGAAGGACACGAAGAAAAAGCAAAGAAATTATGGCATCCTTCACTTTTTCACGAAAGCAGTGAATAGTTCTTTTAAAACGTGAGTGACAGAGTTGCAAACCGCGTCACGCTTCAGAATTTAGCTATAAAAAGCGTAATCCGGGGTATGTTTGCCTGATTTCATAATACCTGAAGTGTGACGGGGTTTGTAACCTAGTTACTTGACACTATAAACATTTTTGCTTACCATTTGGTTTTTATTTTAAGGAAGAAATATGAAGAATAGTGAGTTCGCAAGGTGGCTAAAATCTCGGGGTGTTATCTTTAAGCAGGGTAAGAAGCACACTAAATTGTTTTTAAATGATAATCAAAGCACCTTGCCGAGACATGCAGCAGAAATAAACGATCAATTGCGCAAAGCTATTATTAAACAGCTTGGGCTAAAAGAATAGGAGTTATGAGATATGCGTTATCCAGTGAATATAGAGCCTGACGGTTCTGGTTTTTTTGTAAGCTTTCCTGATATTCCAGAAGCTTTAACGCAAGGTGCGACCATGGAAGAAGCTTTAATAATGGGTAAAGATGCTTTAGAAACAGCATTAGAGTTTTATTTTGAGGATGAAAGAACGGTTCCTTTACCCTCCCAACCAATACATGGCCAAACAGTCATTGAGCTAAGCCCTTCTCTATGGGCCAAAGTTCTTTTGTTAAATGAAATGATTTTGCAGCATGTCCGCCCTGCTGATCTCGCACGTAAATTATCTATTAGACCGCAGGAAGTCACAAGGCTTATGCAACTTAAGCACCCGACAAAAATAGATACAATTTCCAATGCTTTTAATGCGATTGGAAAAACATTAGAACTTGTTATTCACTAGCCATTAGCCTCGATATAACGTAGTGGAATCGAGGATTGAACCGGTTTCTCCATATTAGGGCTAATAAAAGCACTAGTCCAAATATTTACATCAAAAATGATTTTTATATTATTTTTCACCGCGTTCTGCTCGAACTGCTTTTACTTCGTCAATAATTTCTTGCTCGGAAATGTCAGGCTCAACAGTAGGCATGGTTTGCGCGAATTGATTCCACTTTACCGCCAAGGCTTGCTTCTTAATATGATCGGCAATCGCTAATTGTTGTTCTACAGAAAAACGGGCAACAATTTGATATAAGTGTTGCAACGATAAGTTATTATTTTGTAATGATATTTTCATGACCTAGCCCTCTTTAGTCTAACTTTAACTTAATAATTTACCGTTGAATCCAATTACGCAGTATTCGGCTGTGGCAGTATTCGGCACTTAATCTTCCAGCTGCTGAATGCCATCCAACAGCCATTTGGGCTGGATGCTGATTTTAGGTTTAACAAAATGCCAGACTTCTCTGATTTGTTCGGTTTGGCCGTTGATGTCTTCGCGCATGATGGCGTCAAATAGCACAACTGCTTCAAGTTCTGAACCGATTTCCCTGACTTCCAGTAACTCTGCATCCAGTTTAAGTATATCGGTGTGGTTTTCAGTGGCTGATGCTTTGATTTGCGCCTGGATTTCAGCAAATACCTTATCCGTTGATAAGCCTCTGATTTCGGCAAGATCCTTATCATCCCAAGCTTTTTGCAGGGTGGTAAAGGCTATTTTAGCGCCTGACAAAAAGGCTTGTTGATCAAAGCCGGCTGGAATTGCGACGGGTTTGTTGCTGTCAGCAGGGGTTTGAAGCTGCGAATCCGCTGACGATTTTTTATCTTTATTGAATAGCAGATCAGTACTAAAACCCGCCGGATTACTGTGAGCCGGTTGCGCTTCGGAGTCATTATGTGCAGTGCGGTCGTAAGCAGGTCGTTGAGTGGCGCGTGCTTTGGCGGCAAACAATTTATACAGTAAAAAAGCCACCCCGCCCAACACCAGAATATCCATCAGGTTAAAGTTTTCAAAAGCGCCGCCAAAGAACAGCGAACCTAACAATCCCCCCAAAGCCAAACCACCCAGCATGCCCATTAAGCCGCCGCGATTGGCCATGCCTTGTCTGGCGGTCTGGTTTTGAGCGGTCGCTTGTTGTTGGCTGGCAGAACGGCTGGGCGGTATTGCCGAGCGTTTATAGGGTGCGCTGTAAGATGAGCGTCCACCAAAAGAACCGCCGCCGCCAAAACGTTTGGCATTAGCATCCGACATGCCGCCCAGGCTTAACAATATAGCGATTAAACAGAAAGCAATAAGACTGGTATATCTATTCATACAATCACCGGGTTAAATTAAAGTGTAAAGTTATGCAGACTATCGATTTTATCCCCTTTTCGGGGCTATGAAAATCTGCTTTAGGCAAGTTTTTCAGGTTCAATTAACATTTGCGCTTATAATCAACCGCTAACTTTAGTCATCAGGTTGTTAATTGTTACTTATTAATATAGCATTGTTCGCATGTTTTCAACACTAAGCAAATATCTGGTTGTTTTTCTGACGCTGTTGCAATTCATTGCGCCGTTGGTACATGCTCATGCGGGGGAGCCGGGTTCAACGTCAGGTTTGCATGTTCCAGGCCTTGAGTACTTTAGCGCAGAGCATAGCACGCCACCCACCCAACTGAAGATGTTGTCATACAGCAACGCGGTGGAAGGTATGCTTGTCGCTGTTGATAGTGGCGTTAAGCAAAGCCAAATCAATCAGTCGGGCGATTCAGCCCCCCATTATTATCTACCCCAACAGGCGTTTGTTTTTAATGACGCAGACTTACGATTTGATGCCAATTTTTCGCCACAGTCTCAGCAGTTGGTTTATTGTCTATTAATTCCATCACCCCCGCAACGAGCTCCGCCTGCGCACTAGATTTTTCTTCGTTACCCAGGGATGCGATTGCACCCGTCTTTTTAAACAGATCCGATTTACGTGTCTCTATCCATAACGCGGTGTTAACCGCATTGAGCTTATCTTATGTTTTCTTTGAACCTTTCCGGAAAACGTGTGCCCAGGCTCCTGCCGGGTCATGTTCTCTTTTTTCTGGCAATTATAGTGCTTGTTGCAAGACCTGCGCATTCCCAAGATCCGACCTGGGAACGCGATACTTCAATACGGGTTGTTGATCATCTTGATCCCATTGTCGTTGATGCCTCGTTGACGTTGCCCAAGCTCGTTGATTTAACCATGCAAAAATACCCGGATACCGCTTGGCTTACGGCTTTGGAAGAAGAGGCCGCTGCCATTTCGGAGCGCAGTAAAAGTTGGACTGCCGGTTCATCACAAGCCATGGTCGGCTATCAGTCAATATCCACTTTCAAACTGAATTATGCCTCAGGTAATGTGCAGGTGCCGCTCTGGAATATAGGCCAGCGTGACGCAGAACATAATTTGGCCAATCAAGCCGAAACCAGTGCTGCGTCACAAGCCGTGGGTATTAAATTACGGGTTGCCGGTTTGGTCAGGATTGCTTTATGGAATATGTCGCTGGCAAAAATTCGCTATGAGCAAGCGCAAGCGGAGCTGGGTATTTATGAGAAACTATTGGAGACGATTAAACGTCGTGTTGAATTAGGTGATTTGCCCCGCGCAGATGAATTATTGGCGCAAACCGAGTTGTTGCAAAAACGTTCCGTATTTACCATGGCCGAGGCGGAATTAATGCATGTACGCAAACGTTATTCCTCCATTACCCAAATGAATAAAGTGCCGGGTTTTTATGAAGAAAATTTGGTGGCATTAAAAGAAATCGAGAAAAGCCATCCCGTTTTGGTCGCTGTTAATAGTCAGATTGAGAGTAAGCAAGCCCAGATTAATGCCATTAAATCAATAGGGTCAGGTCAAAGCAGTGTTATCGCCGGTATATTAAGCGATGAGGGCAATGACTCGCGCAGTAATCAAGCTGAATTTTTTAATGTCGGTGTTAGCATTCCTTTTGGCGGTAGCGCACATATACAGCCACACATTGCGGCAGTCAATGTTGAATTAAACCGTTTAATTGCAGAGCGTGAACAGCTTTACCGCGATTTGGAATTGGCGCATCACGAAGCGGAGCATAATCTGGAAGTTAATCGAGTCGAATTGGACACAGCCAATGAACAGAAAAAAGTGTCAGAGGAATTGTTGACGATGACGCAACTGGCCTTTTCGGTGGGTGAAATTAATTTATTGGATTTATTAAAAATTCAGTCCCGAACCCAACAAGCCATTCTCAACGCCAAGGAACGTACTGTCATGTTACAGCGGGATAAGGCACTTTATAATCAGGCAGTAGGAGTTATGCCATGAAATTGTATCAATTTTTACTGTTATTAAGTTTTACAGGGGCGGCGCTGTTTTGCCCGCCGGTATACGCTGAAAATACGATTAAGCTATCGCAGGATAATGTAAATAATTTAGGTATCACTCTGGGTAAGCTGGAGTCTGTCAAACAAATTCCGGTGTTAACGGCACCTGCCAAAGTGGTGGTTCCTCCAACCAACGAGTATGTGGTCAGTGCGTCCCAAGCCGGAGTTATCACTACCTTAAAGGCAGCGGTTGGCGATAATATTAAAAAAGGTGAAGTGCTGGTTCAGCTTAACAGTCCCGATTTGCTGTCCATGCAGCGCCTGTATCTTAAATCGCTGAGTGATATGCAATTAGGATCGCTGGCTTATGAGCGTGATAAAAAACTTTTGGGGGACGGCGTTATTGCCGAACGACGCTGGCAGGAAACCCGTAGCCAATACAATGCCTTTGTTTATGATGTTAATGAGCGCAAGCAACTTTTAAATATCGCAGGGATGACTCTTCCCGAAATTGAAAGCTTGGGACAAACCCACCAGTTAAGCAGTCTGCTCAATGTGCATTCGCCTATTTCAGGGGTGGTGATGGAGCGGATAGCGATAGCAGGCGAGCGGGTCGATATGTTGGCACCGTTATATCGCATTGCCAATCTGAGCGAACTTTGGTTGGAGATTCATATTCCCCAAGAGCGCATCGGCAGCATTAAAGTGGGTGATCAGGTTCTGATTGACAATACTCCCATCAACGCAAAAATCACTTTATTGGGGCAAAGTGTTAATCCGGAGAATCAAACGCTACTGGCAAGGGCTATTATCGTTACTCAACAGGCGCTTGGGAGCCAATCTGTCGTAAGGCCGGGGCAAACCATTAATACCCAGATTGTTCAAACCACTAAAAGTATGGCCTTTAAAGTGCCCAATACGGCCATTGCCCAAAATGAAGGCAACTATTTTATTTTTATTCGTAACGCGGACGGCTTTAAAGTCAGCCCCGTTACCGTCATAGGCAAACAGGGAAATGACTCCATTATTAGCGGCGATTTTACCGGTGATGAGGCTATTGCCAGCAAGGGTGCGGTAGCATTAAAAGCTAACTGGTTGAGCTTGGGGAGCGCTGAATAATGGCTGGCCTGATTCGCTTTGCGTTAAGCCAGCGCTTATTGATGATGATAGTGGTATTGCTGCTGTCCGGTGGCGGCTACCATGCTTTTAAAAATATTCCTATTGATGCCTTTCCCGAAGTGTCGCCCACTCAGGTAAAGATTATCGTCAAAGCACCCGGAATGACACCTGAAGAGGTTGAAGCCAGAATAACCGCACCTATAGAGGTTGAGTTGCTGGGTATTCCGCACCAAACCATGTTGCGTTCTATTGCCAAATACGCCTTAACGGATATTACGGTTGATTTTGCAGAAGGCACGGATATTTTCTGGGCGCGGCAGCAGATTGCCGAACGCTTAAATACAATGTGGGGCAACTTGCCTGCAGGCGTTCAAGGCGGCATTGCCCCGATGACGACGCCTTTAGGTGAAATGTTTATGTTTACCATTGAGGGCGGCGATTTAAGTTTAATGGAACGCCGTGATTTACTGGATTGGGTTATTCGTCCGGCCCTGCGCACGGTTTCAGGGGTTGCCGATGTTAATTCCTTGGGAGGGGCAGTCAGAAGCTTTGAGGTCGTTCCCGATAATACCCGGCTATCTGCCCGAGGCATCAATATTGACAAGTTGATGCAGGCGTTAAAAAACAACAACCGTAATGACGGGGCAGGGCGCATGACCGATGGTGAGGAAGCCTTGATTGTGCGGGCTGAAGGCCGCATCAAAACTCTGGATGATGTTAGTACCATCGTCGTGGATAATAAAAACGGCACGCCCATTACCGTCAGTGATATTGCCGAAGTTAAAATCGGTGCGCTGACGCGCTATGGCGCAGTGAGTAAAAACGGCGAAGGCGAAGCGGTTACCGGATTGGTGCTTAGTTTACGCGGCGCTAATGCCCGTCAAACGATTGTCGGAATCGAGCAAAAACTGGCTCAAATTAGCCTGGGGTTTCCTAAAGGCGTTGAAGCCAAAGTTTTTTACAATCGCGGGGATCTGGTTGACAAGGCCGTGGAAACGGTTTTACACGCCTTGCTGGAAGCGATAGCCTTAGTGGTGGTTTTACTGCTTTTATTTCTGGGTAATTTACGGGCGGCCTTGGTGGTTGCCTTGGCTTTGCCGCTGGCGGCGTTATTTACCTTTATATTGATGAACTATATGGGCATGTCAGCAAACCTGATGAGCTTGGGCGGTTTGGCGATAGCTATCGGTATGTTGGTGGATGCGGCGGTGGTGGTGGTTGAAAATCTTATCACTCATCTGGCCCATGTTGAAAAAGCCCAGCGTTTACCGCGTTTGCATGTCATTTATCGGGCAACACGCGAAGTGGCGGGGCCGGTTACGTCAGGCATTTTAATTATTATTATCGTCTTTTTACCATTACTGACCCTGCAAGGACTGGAAGGTAAATTATTTACGCCGGTCGCCTTAACCATCGTTTTTGCGCTAAGTGGTTCGCTGGTATTGTCACTGACCGTTATTCCTGTTATCGCTTCTTACTTGCTAAAAGAAGTGTCCCATGAAGAGCCTTGGTTACCCCGGCAATTACAACGGCTTTATCAGCCGGCTTTATTGTGGTGCTTGGGAAACAGTAAAAAAGTATTTATCGGTGCCGGCGCTTTATTAGCGGTGACTGTGGTGGTATTTACCCAGATAGGCAGTACCTTTATGCCGACAATGGATGAGGGCGATATTATCCTGCAACTGGAAAAGTTACCTTCCATCACACTGGAGCAATCTGTAGGCTTGGACGGTAAGGTTCAAAAAAATCTGCTGAAAAATATTCCCGAAATAGCCACCATTGTTTCCAGGGTAGGTGCCGATGAACTGGGTCTTGACCCGATGGGTTTGAATGAAACCGATACGTTTTTGGTACTTAAACCTAAAGACCAATGGCGTATGGCTAGCAAAGACGCGTTGATTGAAGAGATTCGTAAGGTTATGGCGCAAACCCCGGGCGTTGCTTTTGGTTTTACCCAGCCGATTGAAATGCGGGTTTCAGAAATGCTGACGGGTACACGCGGCGATGTGGCGGTTAAATTATTCGGGTCTGACCTGGCTGTGTTAAATGAAAAAGCCACTGAAATAGCGGAAATATTAAAACATATCACCGGCTCCAGTGACGTGTTTTCCAAACAAAATAACGGCATGCAATTTTTACAACTGACCATTGATAAACTGGCCGCAGGGCGATTGGGTCTGGATAGTGACAGTATTGAAACCTTGTTACGTGCGCAGATTGAAGGTTTAAATCTGGGTATTGTTCAGGAAGGTATTAAACGGACACCGCTCATTTTGCGCGGCAGCAGTAATACCGCCAATTTTGATAATCTGCAAATCACCCTGCCAACGGGCGAACATGTACCGGTAACGGCCATTGCAAAAATCCAAAAAGTCGAGGGTGTCGTGTCGATTGGCAGAGAGCGCGGACAACGGTTTGTGGTCGTGCGCAGCAATGTACAAGATCGGGATTTGGTGGGGTTTGTTGATGAAGCCCGCAAAGCCGTTGCCGAAAAAGTTAAATTACCTACCGGTTACACTGTTGAATTTGGCGGACAGTTTGAAAACCAACAACGGGCAGCAGCCACCTTGACACTGGTTGTACCCATCTCCTTGGGTTTGATTTTTTTGTTGTTGTTTTCAACTTTTGGTTCAGTGCGTCAGGCCGTATTGGTGTTATCAAACATTCCGCTGGCCATGGTCGGTGGTGTTTTTGCGCTGTGGATTTCCGGCGAATATCTGTCCGTACCGGCCTCCGTTGGTTTTATCGCCTTGCTGGGTATCGCGGTACTCAACGGCGTGGTGATGGTCAGTTATTTTAATCAGCTCAAAGCAACCGGTATGGAGCTAACCAAAGTCGTGACGCTGGGTTCTTCACGGCGTTTAAGACCGGTATTAATGACGGCCAGTATCGCGGCTTTTGGTTTGATTCCGTTGTTGTTTGCAACCGGTCCCGGTTCTGAAATTCAAAGACCTTTAGCCATCGTCGTGATTGGCGGACTGGTATCGTCCACCTTTTTAACCTTATTTTTATTACCCATTTTGTTTAAATTATTTGGCGTACCCAAGGAGATTGAGCAATGAACTGCAAAGAGTATTTGGTAACCCTCAACATTCCGCCCAGCCTTGAAGAGCTGATGGTTGACAGTCTATTGATGTTTGAAGAGGATCATGGTTTCAGCAGTTTTCCGATCAACGCCCATCATCATATTAACAAAGGCTTATCTTTAGCTGAACAAGTGACGGGGCGTCAGAAACGAATCCGCTTCCAGATGTATGTGCCGGTAGAGGAGTTACCGAGATTGTTGGAGCAACTACGTCGGGATTTTTCCGGTTCGGGTATTGATTATTGGGTTTTGCCCGTGATTGAAAACGGGGTGATTTAAACTCAATCATCAAGTTTTCTTGCCTTGACTTTCCCGAAGTAGATTTTTTATTCACCACGAAGACACGAAGAGCACGAAGAAAGAAAAAACTTCGTGTTCTTTGTGTCTTCGTGGTGAAAAGCCTTTAAGGTTTTTTGTCCAGTTCGATGTTGGTCGTGCTTTCGAAGCTTTAACGGCTTTCAAAACGTGAGTGACGGGGTTGCAAACCACGTCACGCGTTCGAGGTTTTATCTGTAACTAATGAGAAGTTACGTTGAATTTACCTGATTGTTTGTACAATCATCAAGATTGTAAGTTTAATCTTCCTGATTGTTTATACAATCATCAAGATTGTAAGTTTAATCTTCCTGATTGTTTGTACAATCATCAATATTGTAAGTTTAATTTTCCTGATTGTTTATACAATCATCAAGATTGTAAGTTTAATCTGCTTTATTGTTTGTACAATCATCATGATTGTATGTTTAATCTGCCTGATTGTTTATACAATCATCAAGATTGTAGGTTTAATCTTCCCGATTATTTTTACAATAATCAAGATTGTATGTTTAATCTGCCTGATTGTTTGTACAATAATCAAGATTGTAGGTTTAATCTGCCTGATTGTTTGTACAATCATCAAGATTGTAAGTTTAATCTTCCTGATTGTTTATACAATCATCAAGATGCCTTGTTGAATTTACCTGATTAAATGATTAATTACTGTGCCAAAATACCTAAGCATACCCAAGTCCATCCGAGAGTGTGTTGATTTTTAGTTGGAGCTGACCATCGGTTAACGACCCCTAGTTGACATTGAAGCCAAGTTTTCGAGCGGCAGCAGTCACACCTATAGCGGCCAGTCAACTTTAATAAACTAACCAACATGAACCGAGCACTAAATTTTTTATAGCAAGTCAAAATCGGTTAAATTAAGTAACCAAGACAGATAAACTTGCTTTCCATCGTATACTCTCATAATATACGCCTATGATTAATTTTACTAAAATTACAGCGTTTGATTGGGATGAAGGCAATGCACGCAAGAACGACAAGCATGGCGTTTCAATGGCTGAAGCTGAGCAGGTCTTTTTCAATGAACCATTGCTTGTAATTGACGATACTAAACACAGTCAAGGCGAAGTGCGCTTTCATGCACTGGGCAAGACTAACAAAGATCGGTCATTGCATGTTACCTTCACCCTGCGACAGGATGGCGAAAGTATACGCGTCATCTCAGCCAGAGACATGCACAGAAAGGAGCGTAAAATTTATGAACAAACCACTTAAAACCATTCCAAAATTTGCCAACGAAACCGAAGAACGTGCATTTTGGGAACAACAAGATTCCACAGATTATCTGGATTGGACGAAAGCACAGCAAGTAGTGCTGCCCAATTTAAAACCCAGTACCAAAACAATTTCATTGCGATTGCCTCAACACCTGCTTGATTCGATCAAAGCCGCCGCAAATTCCCGTGATGTACCTTACCAGTCGCTTATTAAAGTATGGTTACAAGAAAAACTGCATAGCCAGTGATTTAATCGCACAGTCATTGCCGCCACTTGCCTTGCTTAACCGTTTTTGTTTTCAGCACAAACTTGGCAATGCCACCGCTTAAGTACACACAATTCCACCATCTGGCGGACAGATTTTTAAACAACAACCTTTTGCGCAGTTTATGGGTTTTGTAATGCTTCAGTATGCCCAGATAGGAATTCATACTGCTCAAAAAAGCCGCCTGTTGTTCCTTATTAGGGGTGTTGGTCTTAAGCAGGTTATTTTGTTTTTCAATGGCCGTATAAAAATTCCCTTGGGTACGCTTGGCCATGTAAATACGATGCGGCTTGATGACTGCGCCTAAAAACTGCACGCCTTTTGAATAATGCTGCAAATAGATTTTGTTGGGATGTAAGGTCAATTGTAAATGCTCTTGTAAGCGGGCTTTAATAACGGGAATAAACGCTTTCAAAACATCAATATCTTCATGCACCAGAATAAAATCATCCACATAGCGCCCGTAAAAGCGGATGCCCAAATCATGCTTGATAAAATGATCAAAACTATTCATATAAAAATTGGCAAAGACTTGTGAGGTCAGATTACCGATGGGTAAACCGCACAGCGGCGCTGAATAAAATAAACTCTTATCTTTTGGCAAACCCTGCCAGGCGCTGCGTTTGCTTTTAATAATACAGTGTTGCGTAGGATCGTAAAAAATGATTTTTTGACACAGTTCCAGCAATAGCTCTTTATCTAATGCCACGTATTTCTGTTCAATAAAGGCTTGCAGTTTGGCAAACAAAATACCTTTATTGATATGCATAAAAAAGCCTTTAATATCCAGCTTTAACACATAACAATCTGTCGTGTAGTTTTTTGAACATTGCCTGATGAAACGGTCAACCCGTTGTATGCCAAAATGTGTGCCTTTGCCAATTCGGCAGGCATAACTGTCATGGATAAAGGCTTTTTCAAACAGCGGATTTAGTTTGCTGACCACCAGATGATGCACCACCCGATCCCTAAAATCGGCGGCAAATATTTCCCGTTTTACCGGTTTGTTGACAATAAAAGCGATAGACTTGCCTGGCTGATAACTGCCGTTATTGATGTCGGCACACAGATTGAGCAGATTGGTTTCGTAATCGACCTCAAAGGCCAGAGCATTGCGGGTACTGCGTTTGTTACTGCGGCAGGCTTGATACGCCTCAAACAATTCTGCAAGCTCCAGTGTGGGCTTTAACGCTTGCAGCAGGTCAAATAAGGTAAGTTGTTGCATCACTGTCCGAAAAAAAACGGATAGCAATCTACATCACTATCCGTTGGGTCTACCTAAAGCTTTATTTAAAACCCCGAACCGCACGCACAGGAAGCGTGTTGTTCTTATTGTTGTTGTTCTGGTTGCCATTGTTGAAGTTCTGGTTCCACGCGTTGTTGCTATCGTTCTCCGTAGAGCTCCAGTAGTTGTTATTGGCAAAACCACCCACAACGTCTTATAAAGGCGTTTTAATAACCGCAAGGACTCTCAGGGTTATATTGCTTAACTGCGCAAGCACAGTCCCTTTATCGCTTTTAAAAAAGCATGCTCACTGGCTGTCACCGTAACAACAGCCATTCTGGCGTTTTACTGGCTGGCATTACGCCAACCGGTAACCTGTTTGCCTATGCTGTCCATTAACACCGTTAATTCGGCTTGTTTTTTAAAGGACACGACTCTTAAATCAACACACAGGCGTATTTCTAATTTAACTAACTCAAACTCATCCAAAAAATTCTCCAACACCTCTTTTTTTTGCGCTGACTTATTGGCACGATAAATACTTCTAACCAGTTGCAGGGCATCCCGTTTCATATCCTGCCCCAAGGTGTACTTATACTCCTTGGGGAAATCTTTGGTCAGTTCAAAAATTTTCAGAATCAGTTTATAGGTATCCCGGTAAACCGGCAAGTTGTAGTAAAGTGCCATAAGCCTCAAAAAAATTTCCCGCTTCGCGGGGAAAAAAAGTGTTAAAGGGTTGAATAGTTAAAAAGCCCGAACCGCACGCACAGGAAGCGTGGCGACCTTATTGCTGTAGCTCTGGAAGCCATTGTCGAAGTACTGGTACCACGCGAGGCTGCTATCGTACTCCGTAGAGCTCCAGTAGTTGTAATTGGCAAAACCACCCACAACGCCAGCAACTTTCGCATTATATAATAAATTTAATTCCACTTTTGACGGTAAATACCAGTCACCATAACAGGTTTCGCTAACGGGTGGATGCGTAGTACCACTCGCTACAGTACAGGCGTTTAGACCATCTTCTTGTACGCTATAGTCTGCAGCAACTGTTGCCGCAAAATTTGCTGGATTATCATTCGATTGTGCCGCTATTATTAAAGCAGTATTCATGGCGCCAGCACCGATGCCGTCACCAGTAGTTCGAGTCACTTTATAAGTACCGTTATACCATGGTATGCCAGTACTTTGATCCGCTATGGCTGCGATTAAACCATGTTGACGGTCAGCATCTACCCAAAACACAATCCCGCCTTGATATTGATCGCCAATATCATGGACTGACGCGCCAGTGCCATCGGCGCCTTTTGCTCCTGTATCACCTTTATCACCTTTATCACCTTTTAAACCTTGTGGACCAATATCACCTTTTGGGCCTACTGGACCTGCTGGACCTACTGGACCTGCTGGACCTGCTGGACCTGCTGGACCTGCTGGGCCTCGTGGACCTACTTGTCCTTTGTCGCCTTTGTCACCCTTGTCGCCTTTGTGACCTTGATTAGTTTGAGTAGCTTGAGCGGTGCTTATAGATAACGGCACTAACACTAATGCTATTGCGATTACCAAGGGTTTTAACATTTGATTTTTCATAAAAATCCTCATTAGTTTTAAAAAATACAATACAAGCCTTAACTTACTGCGCACAAAGCCCGGATTTACTAACGCATGTAAGTTTCCGCAATCATTGCATAAGTCTCCCAGTCAGCTAATTTTTAGCGTGGTTAACCAGATTCGTAACTTTATTAAAGAGAACAACAAGTCAGAATTTATTAGCACAAAAAGTGAGCGAACTGTGAGTTGTGTGAAAATAGATGCCATAAGCCATTGATGGTAAAAACGGCTTAGGTATCCATTAGACTGGGCCAAGATAAAGAGTATGATCCTTAAAATAAAAAAAACAATCCGTATAAATACCTATAAGCACTAACTATAAAATTAAGCGGCTTTACTATTGACCCTCGTTCCCACGGTCTCCGAAATGTTAGTCGCGACGTGGGCGTCGCTCCCACAACAACAGTAGTATAAAATGACCCGTTGCGAACATTTACCCATCTACCGTGTTGCTTTTAATCTGGCGGTGTATTTTAAAAAAATCGTTGCCAACAGGCCATGAAGGTCTGCTATGGGCAAAGAACCTGACGTTTATTTACATTAACCATTGGACGGCTGTTGGCCGTGACCTGACGATCAGCTCCAATTAAAAATCAACACACTCCCGGAGTGGCTTGCTTTGTATTGCACTTTTTACGGTAAATATTGGATTGGGTTGCTGGCAATTTCGCGTGCTGCCAGAAATTGGGCGTAATAGTTACGGGAGGCAAAACCGAAAGCAGGGCCGTCGTAGGTGTCTACGATACGGACAAAATCGCGGCCGACTTGGTTTTGTGCCCGTTTCATGCCACCGATGCCGTGGTTGTAGGAGGTAATCGCTGCGGGCCAATCGCCGAGCTTGCTGTAGGCGTAACTTAGATAGTGAGCGGCACCTATGGCGGAAGCAAATGGATCAAGGCGTTGATCAATCCTGCCGCCGGCCGGCATGAAAGTTTTCGCGGCACCTTTGGTAAATTGCCACATGCCCACGGCACCCGCAGAGGATTTAGCCGATGGTTGAAACGAGGATTCGACATGGGGCAGGTAGGCCAAATCTTCAGGCAAGCCTGCATCGCGGAATATTTTTCTAAACTGTCGGTCGTAGCGGTGACTGATCTCAAGCCCGTGTTGGAAGCGTTCGCGGGTACCTCGTTGCGAACGCACCCGCTCGGCGGCACCGTTCAATACCTTGTTAAGCGGCCTGCCGTTACTGGTCAGTTTAGCCATTATTTGCCGCTCGTTGGCATTTAACGGTACGTTGAAGCGCACTTTGCTCTCCAGAATCTCTAATTGGGCTTTCCAGAACTCGCGGCGTTGACTGACCCGTTGCTTTTGTTCGCTGGTCAGGCTTTCGTCGACAGTGCCGGGCACCACCATGACTTCGTATATCACATCCATATAACGGTCATCGTGAAAGGCGACTTCCGAGCGATGCCACACCGCATAGGTTTTACGCCAAAAGGCGACCGCAGGTTCCAGTTCACCCGGTTTTTGAAACGCACCGGAGCGAGTCGCCGGTTTATAGCCGTTTTGCGGTAGAGTGGTTCGGGGTTGAGTAGTGGTCGGGTATGTCGGGGTGTTGTCGCGTTGGACACTGGGCGCATTACTGCTACAAGCATTCAACATAAAGGCAATCGCCGGAAAAAGCCAAATTCGTATCATTAATCGGTTCATTTTTGTGGTGCTAATTTGTTTAGAGGTAGTACGGTTATTGTAATTATTCAAGCCCCCTCGCTATGCTCTCCCCCTTTGAAAAATGGGGAGAGCATAGCGAGGGGGCCGAGGGGGATTTATCTAATAAAATCTCCCCTAACCCCTCTTTGTCAAAGAGGGGGACTGAATAATTACCGGTTTTTTATTCAATAAGCCCTTCTGCTTTCATGGCTTTTTGCACGGCGGGACGCTCTGAAATTTTATCCGCATATCTTGCCAGTGCCGGCCAGCGGGAAATGTTAATATTAACATATTGCCCCCAACTTAGCGTGACGAATAAATAAGCGTCAGCCACACTATAGTGTTCACCGAGTAAATAAGGGTGTGATGCAAGGTGTTCTGCAACCGTATCCAGACGTTTCATCAAAATGTCAGTCGCCAGTTCTTTAGCGGCTTCCGGAGCGACAGGATTAAACAGGGGAGAAAAGCTTTTATGGATTTCGGTTGAAATAAAATTTAACCATTGTTGTAATTGATAACGTTCGAAGGTGTCCGCTGGCGGAATCAATTTTTTATCAGGTGCCAGGTCGGCAAGATACTGGACAATGGCAGGGCCTTCAGTGAGACTATTGCCGTCATCAAGTATCAGCAGGGGGACATAACCATTAGGATTTAACTGCTTGAAGTCTTCGTCGGTTTCGGTGAGCTTGCTTGTTAAATCCACTTTAATCAGTTCAATGGGCAGCTCTGCTTCGCAGGCTATGATATGGGGTGATAGTGAGCAGGCGCCGGGGCTGTAATAGAGTTTCATGGTTTATTCCTCTTGGGTTGTGGAAGCTTAAATCAATCTTTGGTGACTTCAATCTGAATGGCAATATTAACGTCATCTGCCAGTTTGGAGGCCTGTTTGTCTACACCAAAAGCTGAGCGTTTGATGGTGGTCGTTGCATTTGCACCGCAGGTATTTTTCATGTTAATCAGGTTTAGTCCGCAATAAAAATGATCTACTGTCAGATGCACGGGTTTGGAAATGCCGTGCAGTGTTAATACGCCATCTGCGGCAACGAGTTGGTCTTTGTTAAAGTGCAGCTTGTCTGAGGTAAACTTAATCTGTGGATAGCGTTCAGCGTTCAGAAACTCCTTGCCGCGTAAATGTTTTTCCAGTTCAGCCAGTCCGGTGCTGATCGATGCCGTTTCGATAGAAATCAGAATATATCCCGTTGCTGATTGCGGGTCAAGTAACACTTTTCCGCTCGTTTGATTAAAACGCCCCCGTTGGACTGAAAATCCCAGATGATTGATCTCAAAGCTTGGAAAGGTATGCCTGGGATCAACGGTATAAGAATCGGCTGCCGTGGCGGAAAAGCTTAAGGCATTGCCAATAATCAGTGCAAGGTGGGTTTTTTTCATAAGGGTTTCGATAGGATGTTTTTTAAGTTAAAGCTGCTTTGGGCACAGCGGCTTGAGCCACTATCGCTAACCAGGGTTGTTCGTGGTTGGGTTTGCCTAACGGGCGGTAATAATAATCGAGTACTTCAAAGCCTGCCTTTTTCAGAAATAGCTGGCTGGTTTCAAATTGCATGTAATGGCCGTAGCGTTGGCCTGACCAGCCTTCGTCATTCCCGCGAGGGTTGGATAAAAATAAAATGCCACCGGGTCTTAATGCGGCGTACAAGTCAGCGAGGACACGGGGTAATTGCTGGCTGGGAACATGAAATAAAGAGGCATTGGCAAAAATGCCATCGAAAGCGTGCCGGGGCAATTCCAGGCTAAGAAAATTTTGTTTAAGAATAAGGCAGTTTGTGTACTGGCGAGCCATGTTACAAAATACTTCGCTACCATCCAGACCCACTGGCCTGTGTCCCAATGATTTAAAGTAGCTTACATCTCTTCCGGGCCCACAGCCAAGGTCTAAAATATCCAGCGTTTTATCTTTTGGAAAGGGTGCTAAAAAAGCGGCATAGTTTTGAGTGACATCGTGGTCTTTTGTACCGCTCCAAAACGCTTCAGCATTTTGATTATAGTGTCCCAGCGTTACTGTTTCGATTTCATCCGAGGGTTCATTTTTTTGATTCATAAGCGCCTTTTGTGTGTGTTGCGCAAGCTATAAAACTCACCGGAGTTGACAGGGTCATGGCTATTTTAGGGTATCCAGTGTATTGAAATCTTTATAAACAATGGCAGGTTCGGTATTTAAGAATACGCTTGCATTTAATTGATCCAAATAAATGGCGTTTAAGGTGACTGCTTCATACAGCCAATAATAGAGGTCAGACTCGAAGATGCTATACCGGCAATTATAATGGCATTGTATCCATTGATTATGTAAAGAACCGATTATCTGGGGAGGCGCATCCGCTTTTGCACCGCGATAGGCAATAACGTTGTCGGCTAAATTCACTTGAAAGCGATCAAACAAAATAGCTCCATTGGCGTCCATCGCATATTTTACGCGAGTACCTTGAATGTCGTCACCGTGCTGATCTATGACGCATTGCTGGTTGAGAATATAAACAGCGGGCGGAAAGGTCAGGGCATAGCTATCCGGAATGTTGGCTCGTAACTTTTCATGAGCTTCGGTTCTTTGGCTTTTATCCCATTGTTTAATGACGATTTGTAAAATTAACACGCACGTCTTTCCGGTAATAAATGCTTAAACAGGCTGCAAGGTGCCATCGTTTACATTAACACTAAAGGCTCGACCAAAACCAACCACGTAGCGTCCGCTTTCAGGCTGTAAGGCCAATAAATGAAAGTCTGGTAAGGCGCGTAATATGCCAACCACTTCGCCAAATTTATCCTGTAAGTCTTGTAGACGCTCCGTGTAACCTCTATCGTCTCGGACTATTTCTTGTACGCGACAGTTTAATACGGCACGTTCTCGTGCAAAAAGATTACGGGACTCAGCTTCCTGTCGTATAAACAGAATGGATGCCAGCGGATTATTCAGTAAATTGGCGGTATGACAAGCCATCTCACTGACAAAGATATAAAAGACGCCCGCGTTGTCACGCACAAAAGGAGCGTAGCTGACATCGGGAACACCCGTTATAGACGCTGTCGACAGCAGGAGCGTTTGTTGTGACGCCAGCAGTTCATGATAACGCTTGCCAATGTTTTCAAGCGTTTGCGTGCTTATTTCAGTCATGGTGTTTTTTGGGATTGTAGTCGCGAAAATCAAGATCCGGAAAAATGTTGTCCATGATCTCCAGAGCGGTCAAATAACGTTCGTTTATTCTGTTTTTACGGATACAGTCGTGCAAATAGTTAAATCTGGCAAGGTGATCGGTGATGCGTTTAGTGGCATAGTCGATCGTGGTGCCGGCTTTCATGATAAACGGCCAGTCAGATGCTTGTGCCAGTAAAATGGATCTTGCAGCCTGATTTAAGGCGCGGGTCTGTAAGGGACTGACGGTTAAACCCTGAAGATCTGAGGCCAATTTTTCCATATCCGCTTCGGCCTTGTGCAAAAACGGATAAATCCAGTCATTGGATTCATTGAGCCAATAACTGGAATAACCTTGATCGCCCCAAGTGGATGCGGAAGGCGTGGCTATCTGGTGGCCTGTTTGTTGTTTTAAATAATCACTGCAACTGATGGTCTGAACGTTATTAGTTTGTTCACTTGCCAAACGAAGTACCGATTCCAGCCAATGCGGGCCTTCAAACCACCAATGCCCAAACAGTTCGGCATCGTAAGGCGCTACGATGATTGGCGGCCTGTCGAAGTTGGCGCTCAGCGTATCAATTTGCTGTTGACGTTTGTTGATAAAATCCTGGGCGTGTTGCTGTGCTTTGGCTAACGCTGTTTGTGGGTTATAGGGTTCTTTGGGCAAATCTTTGCCGGTTACGCGATAATATTTGATGCCGGTGTTGATACGGATTTCGCCATCAAGAATATAGGGCGCGATATAATCAAAATCAAGATCGAAACCAATGTCGCGGTAGTATTCGCGGTAATCGAAATCGCCAGGATAACCTTCTTGAGCACTCCAGACCTGACGGGATGATTCCGGATCGCGCCCGAAAGCAAAAACGCCATTGCCGCAATCCAGTGGTGCATGGACACCGTTACGGGGCGTCAGGGTTGCATCCATAATGCCGTGGGTATCGACAAAAAAGTAATGGATGCCGGCTTCTGCCAATAACGCTTCCACGCCCGGGTAGTAAGCGCATTCAGGCAGCCAAAAACCGGTTGGCGAGAAGCCGAGATGGGTGCTAAAGGTGTTAACACCTATGTTAATCTGATTACGCACGGCTGTTTCGCTAACATTGAGTAAGGGCAGAAAGCCGTGCGTTGCTGCGCAGGTGATTAATTCAAGCGTGCCTGCTGTGTGATGTTTTTTAAAAGCGGTTAATAAATCGCAGTGATAGTGGTGCTGATAAGTGTCCAGGGTGTTTTGAAAGAAACCGAGATAATACTGTGCCAGTTTTTGAAATTCGGGTTGGTCTTGCGTTCTGATGATTTCTTTTTCGGCCAGTTCCAGTAATTTATGCAGATACTTTAGGTAGCGTGTCTTTAACAAGTCATCACGCAACATGGCAATTAGCGGTGGTGATAGCGAGAGTGTCAGCCGATAATCCACCTTGTCTTGTTGCAGTCGATCAAGTACACCGATTAATGGAATGTAGCATTCGGTAATGGCTTCGAATAACCAGTTTTCTTCAAAAAAGCTCTCGTGCTCCGGGTGCCGCACATAAGGAAGGTGCGCGTGGAGTATAATACTAAGAAATCCTGTTTTCATGCGACTACTGATTAATTCTTTGGCCGGAGGCGCTGTTGTTTTTGTAAAAAGAGGTTCCGAGGCTGGCAATGACTGACTGTGGCGTAGACTTAACCCCTATCAGTCTGGCTTTATCTGGATGCGGCATTACTTTTCCAAGTGGAACATGGGTGATGTTGGAAGAAGCCAATGGTGCCTGGTTGTCATTTTGATAGCGATTGTCCAGGGTTGCGCTATAAGAGGTTTGATGAGTATGCCAAGGTAAATCAATGTGTTTTTTGGCTTGGGTGCCATCAACGGCAACGTCAAAGTAGGGCTTTTTTTTGAGGGCATCAGCAAGGTTGTCAGGCTCCGAATAGATTCTTAATGTTAGCGGGTGGCCGGGATCAGTTTTTTGCGTGCTGCCTGATGGGGCATCGCCCAAATTCCAGTAGGCATAAAGATGATTGGGATCGACAGGCAAGAGTACCAGTTTTTGCGTGTTGTTGGAGACGCCGGGCGCGAAGTCCAGACTGATTTCTTCGCTGATTTGAAGCATTTCCTTTGAGGAAAGTGGATATTGACAGGCAGGTGCAGCAATTTCAATGGAAAAAATCGGTGTAAACGCTAAATTAATTTCCTGGCTTATCTGAAGCATTTCTTCAGTGGAAATCATGGATTGGGGCTTATATTTTGAATTCGAAAATTTCATCGCCCGCCTTAAACCGTTACTGTGACTTATTTAAAAATTGGCCATACGGCCATGTTATTAAATTGAGTGTTTGTTTATCTCCTAAAGCTGATTTTTAAAAGCAATCACAATGCTAATTATACGTGGTAAATTGAGTGCTATCATCCCATTTTTAAAAAACACTAAAACTTGTCGATTATTTTTGCAGCGGCCCAAAGAAATCAGGCTCGATTGATTAGCTTAATTGCGTTATTGTATTTCGTTGCAAGAATGCCCGATAAAAACACTTTATTAATTTGCCACTACATAAGCCCATGACAGTTCCGTTAGATATTATAGACATAAAATACTTTCTTGATGAAGATATAGGTTCCGGTGACATAACGGCTGCCATTATTCCTGAAGCGGCTCAAGCACTTGCCGAAGTGGTTACGCGGGAAGACATGATAGTGTGTGGTCAGGCGTGGTTTGATGCGGTCTTTAAGCATCTGGATGCCAATGTGACTATTAGTTGGCTGGTAGCAGAAGGCGAGGCCGTTAAAAAAGACACGACACTCTGTAAAGTGAGCGGTTTGGCGAGAGGATTGCTGACCGGCGAGCGGTCGGCGCTAAATTGTATGCAACTTTTGTCGGCGACGGCAACGGTTTCAAGGCAATATGCGGATGCGGTTGCCGGTACAGGTTGCAAAGTGCTGGATACCCGTAAAACCATTCCGGGTTTGAGAAATGCGCAAAAATACGCAGTGGCCTGTGGCGGTTGTTATAACCATCGTATAGGTTTGTATGATGGCGTATTAATCAAAGAAAATCATATCATGGCGGCGGGATCTATCACCCAGGCAATTGCAACTGCAAGGGAGCTAACGACGGTGCCGGTGGAGGTGGAGGTTGAATCCATGCCGGAATTGCTTGAGGCGCTTGCGGCAAAACCCGACCGGATTATGCTGGACAATTTTAGCCTTGACGACTTGCGGGCGGCGGTAAAGTTGACTGCGGGCGTTATAGCGCTTGAAGCATCCGGCAATATTGACCTTAATAATATTAAAGCCGTTGCAGAAACCGGCGTTGATTACATTTCCATTGGTGCCTTAACCAAACATGTTAACGCAGTTGATTTATCCATGCGCATAAAATTGGTGAGTTAGTCAGGTGGTTGAAAATCCTGATGCATTATTTAAACAAATCAGTCATGGTGTTTATGTGATTGGCGTTACTGACGGCACCCATCAAAATGCTTTTACGGCGGCGTGGGTTATGCAGGTTTCTTTTAACCCGCTTTTGCTGGCAATCAGTATTAATCCCGAGCATTATTCTTATCAGCTATTGCAAGCGGGTGGGGTTTGTACGGTTAATGTGTTGGGGCAAAAACACTATGCCATCGCCGGGCATTTTGGCCGTTCAGCCAACGATAAAATGACCGGCTTCCAATGGCAAACAGATAAAACAGGAGCGCCGATTTTATCGGAAAGTCTGGCTTATTTTGATTGCCAGGTCAGTCATTACGCCGATGCCGGTGATCATAAAATCGCAATTTGCAAAGTCGTTTCAGCGGCCAGACTTAATGAAGAGCGTCCGTTGTTGTATAACCAGACGGGTGCTATGGATGGAAGTAGTGAGTTGTACGAATAGATTGGGTTGGCTTGTTGTTTGGCCGCGTTGGTAATGCGGTTTCTTCGTCTATCCGGCTAACTTAAGGCGGGGCACTTTTGACGATGAGCAATCACGATGAACCCAGAAAGATTAAGGGCAGTTACAATTAATGTTATGAAAAATGGAGATCGGTGAATGAAATTTCTGGATGGGTTGGATAGCGATCTGAAAGTCGCGTTACTGGCCCAGTTACGCGATTTGTGGACATATACCAGCACCGCACTGGAAGGCAATACGCTGACTTTGGGTGAAACGGCATTTGTATTGGCGGAAGGTTTAACCATATCCGGCAAATCACTAAAAGATCACAGCGAAGTTGTCGGTCATGCCCACGCCATTGAATTACTCTATCGCTTGCTTCATCGCAATGATCTGGTTAGCCAAGATGATTTATTCTTGTTGCATCGTGCCGTGCAAACAGCGATTGTCGTCGATATTTATCAACCGATTGGGGCATGGAAACGGGAGTCGAACGGCACCAATGCTTTGACAGTTGAGGGTAAACAGACGTTTATCGATTACGCAGCGCCAGTGGATGTGCCGGTATTGATGACGGAATGGTTGGCAATGTTGAATGACGCATTAAATGCCCCGTTAAATAAAGAGGCCGCTTTGACGGCTTATATCAACCTGCATCAAGCCTTTGTACGCATTCATCCTTTTGCTGATGGTAATGGCCGGATGGCACGACTGGTAGCGAACTTGCCGGTTTTAAAATCGGGTTTTCCGCCTGTTTTAATTGACCGAACCCGGCGACGCGATTATTTGCAATGCCTTTCGGCTTATGATCTTCAAGTCGGCTCCGCCCAAGCAGGTAAGGCGTTATTACCAGAATCCGCGTTACGGGACACTTTTCAAAATTTCTGTCAGGACTGTTGGCAAGCTTCGCTGGATTTAGTCGCTGAGATGAAAGAGCGGCAACAAGTCCGCAGCATTGAACGCAGATAGTAATTTTATCAGAGGCTTCTGGTGGAATGCAGGGGTTGAAAGAAGAAGCAGGAGGCTTCGCTAATAATTCTGTCCAGAGTTATTAGCGAAGCTTCCTGCTTCCTGTGCTTTGCATTGCGATGGTATTTGTTTTTATCTTCAAAGACATGCGCCTTATTAAACTGGCGTGCGAACTTGGCAACCGGGTTTTGAACGGTTACATAATCTATTTTGTCAGGATTGTTACGGTGTTTCATGGTTTACCTCTTATAATAGTCAAAAGTACGTCTAACTTGACGTGTATTAATATAGCGACTCTGAGTAAAAAAAGCTTGTGAAATTTAAAAAAGATTTTGACGTGATTGTGGTGGGCGGAGGTCATGCGGGTACTGAAGCCGCTTTGGCGGCCGCTCGTTGTGGTGCGAAGACATTATTGTTGACGCAAAACATAGAAACCTTGGGGCAAATGAGCTGCAATCCTGCGATTGGCGGGATAGGCAAAGGCCATTTGGTTAAAGAGATTGATGCCTTGGGCGGGATTATGGCGAAAGCGATTGATCTTGGCGGCATTCAGTTTCGTATATTAAATGCCAGCAAAGGCCCGGCAGTCAGGGCGACTCGCGCACAGGCAGATCGTATGCTGTATAAACAGGCGGTCAGAAGTACGCTGGAAAATCAGCCTAATTTGGCATTATTTCAGCAAACGGTCGCTGATTTAATCGTGGTCGGCAATAAAGTAGTCGGCGTTAAAACCCAAATGGGTTTAAATTTCATGGCGAAAGCCGTGGTATTAACAACCGGCACCTTTTTGGGCGGTAAAATTCATATCGGTCTGGAAAATTATAGCGGTGGTCGTGCCGGTGATCCGGCATCCATTGCTTTGGCTGACCGGTTACGTGAATTACCGTTTCGCATTGACCGCTTAAAAACCGGAACGCCGCCACGTATTGATGGCAGAACCATCGATTTTAGCAAGTTGGAAGAGCAGCACGGTGACACGCCGGTACCCGTATTTTCTTTTATGGGCCGGCGTGAACAGCATCCCAGACAAATACCCTGTCATATCACTCGCACCAACAATCAAACCCACGATATTATTCGTGCCGGTCTGGATAGATCGCCACTTTATTCGGGGATTATTGAGGGCATTGGGCCGCGATATTGTCCGTCGATTGAAGATAAAATCGTTCGTTTTGCCGACAGGGAGTCACATCAAATTTTTGTCGAACCGGAAGGTTTGGATACCAACGAGATTTATCCAAACGGCATTTCAACCAGTTTGCCGTTTGATGTGCAATATGAATTTGTACGCTCCATGTTGGGTTTTGAAAATGCCGAAATCATCCGTCCGGGCTATGCCATTGAGTATGACTTTTTTGACCCTCGGGATTTAAAAATGTCGCTGGAAACCAAGCACATGGATGCCTTGTTTTTTGCAGGACAAGTGAATGGCACTACCGGTTATGAAGAAGCCGCCGCGCAAGGTTTGATTGCGGGACTCAACGCAGCGCGTTTGGTTATGGGTTTGGAAAGCTGGTGCCCAGGTCGTGATGAAGCCTATATTGGCGTAATGATTGATGACCTGATTACTCGTGGCACGCAAGAGCCGTATCGTATGTTTACCAGTCGTGCCGAATATCGTTTATTGTTACGGGAAGATAATGCCGATTTACGCTTAACCGAAAAAGGCCGTGAATTGGGCTTGGTTGATGATGAGCGTTGGCGAGCTTTTGAGATTAAACGTGCCGCCATTTCAGGCTTGCAGGATGACTTAAAAAAGAAATGGGTCAGGGCTGACACGGAAGAAGCACTACAGGTTGCAGAAATTTGGGGCAAGCCTTTACTTAAAGAAGCCAGTTTGATGGAGTTGCTACGTCGACCCGAAGTGGATGTAGAACGGTTGCTGTCCTTTTTGGAAGGCGGCGAGGCGATTACTGAGCAGGTCGGTGAGCAAGTTGAAATTCAGGCTAAATATGCCGGCTATATCGTCAGGCAGCAAACTGACATTGACAAGGCGCTACGTTACGATCATTTACGACTCCCGGATGCCCTTGATTATACTGGCGTGCCCGGATTGTCCAACGAAGTGAGTCAAAAACTTAAAGCGCAGCGCCCGGAAACGTTAGGTCAAGCCTCACGCATTCCCGGCATGACCCCCGCTGCCATTTCCCTGTTGTTGGTTTATTTAAAAAAGAAAAGCGCCTAATGGAAACGTGTCGAAAAATTTTGGTTTCCGGTCTTGAATCGCTCAATCTGTCGATTGATGAAGACAAGGTAGAGCAACTACTGGGCTTTATAAAACTGCTTGAAAAATGGAATAAAGCTTATAATCTGACCGCCATCCGAGACAGGGAAGCTATGGTGCGCCTGCATTTACTGGATAGTCTGGCCATTGTGCCCTTTATTGAAGGCAAGCGGGTGATTGATATAGGCACGGGTGCCGGTTTGCCGGGTATTCCGCTGGCGATTTACTTACCTGATATCGAGTTTGTTTTATTGGATAGCAATGCCAAGAAAACGCGCTTTGTACAGCAGGCAATAATCGATTTAAAGCTGGGTAATGTCAGTGTTTGTCATAATCGTGTGGAACAATATCATCCTGAAAAAGGTTTTGATACGGCCATTACCCGGGCGTTTGCCGGTTTATCTGATATAGTGCAATTAACGGCGCACTTACTTAACAAGGATGGCGTGTTGTTGGCAATGAAAGGACAATCACCTGATGTCCTTGAGCTGGAAGCCGCCATAACAACGCTGATCCCTGTCAACGTTCCAGGAATAACCGCAGAAAGATGTCTGGTTAGAATACAATTGTTATAACTACTCAACAGTTATAACAATAGAACACAGATGACACGGATTTGACTGATGAGCACTGATAAAATGGAGCTTCTTCATGAAGATATTACAGATAAGCTTATTAAAGCATTTTATAAAGTGTATAACGAGCTTGGTTTCGGCTTTTTAGAGAAAGTTTATCAAAATGCCTTGTTTCTGGAATTAATCACAATGGGTTTCTATTGTGAAAAACAGAAACAGATAAAAGTATTTTATAACGGGCAAATTATTGGTGAATATTTTGCAGACTTAATAGTAAATAACTGTGTAATTATTGAATTGAAAGCCTCAGAAACATTAGTGAAAGAACACGAGTTGCAATTGATCAATTATCTCAAGGCAACTGATATAGAAGTTGGATTACTTTTTAATTTCGGTAAAAAGCCGCAATTCAAGAGAAAATTATTTACGAATGATAGAAAGAACATAAAATCCGTTTAAATCCGTCTAATCGGTGTCATCCGTGTTCTATTATAAAGTCAGCATACTGCTGAGCAGTTACAATTGATTAAAGAATCCGAGGTAAGTTAGTGGGAAAAATAATTGCCATATCCAATCAAAAAGGTGGCGTAGGAAAAACGACAACCTGTGTGAATTTGGCGGCATCTTTAGCGGCTGCCAAGTGTCGGGTGTTGTTGGTGGATCTTGATCCGCAAGGCAATGCAGCAATGGGCTGTGGCGTAGATAAACAGGAAGTTAAATATTCCAGTTATGATTTATTAATGGAAGATGTGCCGGCGGCAGAAGCGGTTATTCATGTGCCAACCATCGGTTTTTCGGTGATTCCCGGCAATGCCGACCTGACGGCCGCCGAGGTGAAATTAATTCATGCCGATCGCAAAGAGCTGCGACTTGCCGATGCCTTAAAGCCGATAAAATCAGATTACGATTACATTCTGATAGATTGTCCGCCGTCTTTAAATATGCTGACTTTAAATGCAATGGTGGCAGCAGACAGTTTGTTGATTCCGATGCAATGCGAGTACTACGCACTGGAAGGCTTGTCTGCACTGATGAGTACGCTCCACAATATTCAAAATTCCGTCAATCCGGAGTTACATCTGGAAGGTATTTTAAGAACCATGTATGACGATAGAAACCGTCTGACCAAAGACGTTTCCGAGCAACTGATCCGGTATTTTGGCGATAAGGTATTTAGAACCTGTATTCCAAGAAATATTCGTTTGGCGGAAGCGCCCAGTCATGGGTTGCCCGCGCTAATGTATGATAAATCATCACGGGGGACTCTCGCTTATATTGCTCTGGCGAGTGAAATGATCAGAAAAGATCAGGCATGAGTATAAAAAAACGTGGATTGGGTCGAGGGCTTGAAGCTTTGTTAAGTAATGCTTCTTCTCCTCCGAAAGAAAAAAGACCGCTACCGATTAAAACCCTTCAGAAGAGCAATCATCTGTCATCCGTTGCTACCGATGCGGATGAATTACAGGTAGTAACCCCTGTTGTAACAATGCCGGATACCTTGGAGCCTGTTGTTACGCAAAAAATTGCCGAAAACAGCGCAGAGATAATCGCTATTGAAGGCAGTTGGCAGGCAGGACGATTAGCGGGATTACAAGAACTGCCTGGGGTTCTTAAAGAAAGGGATGAGCGAGAAGCGCTGGCGATTGCGCTAATCGAAAATCTTCAACAAGAAAATCTTAATCTGGTGCAGGAAGCTGAAGATTTAAAAAAATTGATTGATGAATTTGAAGCGATGGTTCGCCGACTTTAAATCAAGCTGATTTGTTTAAAACAATAAATGACTTCCAATAAAACATCGCGGGGCTTTGCGCTATTTTCCTCGCGGGTTGGTTAATTAATAAAGAGAAAAAATGTCTTCAAACAAACGCGGATTAGGTCGGGGTCTTGATGCCTTATTGGGCGATGTTTCAGTTAAAGAGGAAAAACATCACCTGCAAACGCTGCCCATAGAATATTTGCAGCGGGGCAAGTATCAGCCGCGCCAGGATATCAATCCTGAAAAATTACAGGAATTGGCCGATTCCATCAAGGCGCAAGGTATCATTCAGCCTATCGTAATACGCCAACTTGCCTATGAAAAATACGAAATAGTGGCAGGAGAGCGTCGCTGGCGAGCCGCACAGATGGCAGGGCTTACCCAAGTGCCGGTCGTCATTAAAGAAATCGATGACCGGGCCGCCATGGCTATCGCGCTGATTGAAAATATTCAACGCGAAGACCTTAACCCCTTGGAAGAAGCCGAAGCGTTAAAACGCTTGCTTGATGAGTTTGAAATGACGCATCAGCATATAGCGGAAGCTATTGGCAAGTCCCGAACAACGGTTACCAATTTATTGCGCTTAATGGATTTACATCCCGATGTGAAAAAATTACTGCTGACCAATCAATTGGAAATGGGCCATGCACGCGCACTGTTATCTTTAGACGGACTTAAGCAGGTAGCCTTGGCCAATAAAGTGGTTAAAGAGGGTCTAACGGTAAGAACGACGGAACGATTGGTTAAAGAAAGCCATACCGAGCCAAAAATTCACAAAGTTAAGGTCATTGATAATGATACCTTGCGTTTGCAGGATGATTTAACGGCAAAGTTGGGCGCTAAAGTTGTTATCGACCATAAAGAAAACGGCTCTGGGAAATTAGTCATTGCCTATTCCAGCCTGGACGAACTGGACGGAATTATCGAGCAGCTAAAGGCACGTCAATAAACAGGATTTTCCAAGCCTGTTTAACGACCCTGCTCGGTCGTTAATTCCCTGTTGACTAAACTTGCCTGACAGCGCAGTTAAGTTAAACGTAAAAGTCGCTTATAACACTGCGTTTAAATTCTCGTCATCATAAAGCCGTGTTTTTTTCCAGCCAACAAATTTGTCATCAAAAAATTCAATATCGTTATCAATTGAAACTTCATAACAAATTCTGAACAGCTTGGCGGTGCGAAACGCGTGTAGCTCATCATCAGCGGTGACTTTATCTACATTGCCCACCTGAAACGTTTTATTTCTGGATTTGCCGTTGCAAACCCAAAAAACCGTATAACACAGATAATTTTTATCTTTTCTATGGTCATATTTGATGGTTCTGGAGACGCCGGTAACGCCGGTGGTTGTTTTGTTTTTGGGCGGTTTGAGAAAGCGGGTCTTACTGCCTTTTAAGACGATCAGCATCTGGTCACGCCAGGTAATGGCCGCATTTAAAGACTTGTTTTTGTTGCCCCACAATTTATGAGAGAAATAACGGCTGCTTTCTTTGCCGCGTCTTACGATACGTACTTGAAAACCAAATACATCCGGTTCTGTTATATGTTTGTTTTTTGCCACAGAAAACCTCCTCGACAAGATCTATATTTTATATGAAGCTGGCAGTAAGACTTTACCGCCCAACTTTAAAGCAATCCTGGAAATCCAAAGTAGCCATAATTTGTAATCCATTGATTACAAATTATGGCTAAAGTTAACATAAAAGCAAGTTAAAAATAACATTAATTATAACAACACTGGACAATTACCAACTGGTTCAGTGTAGAATATGCCTCTAGCAATGTAACAGTCGCTAATAAAAAGTCCATAACCTTTTGCTTTTTCAATATTTTTGGAGACAATCTATGAGCGTATTAGTAGGAAAACAAGCACCTGATTTTACAGTTCCAGCCGTACTGGGCGATGGTCAAATAGTTGATTCATTCTGCTTTTCTGAAACAACCAGCGGTAAATATGCCGTCGTATTTTTCTACCCGTTAGATTTTACGTTTGTTTGCCCAAGTGAACTGATCGCTTTGGATCATCGTATCGATGAATTTAAAAGCCGTGGCGTTGAAGTGGTTGCAGTATCTATTGACTCTCATTTTACCCACAATGCATGGCGCAACACACCCATCAATAAAGGCGGTATTGGTCCGGTCCGTTACACAATGGCTGCCGATTTAACCCACTCTATTGTAAAAGATTATGATGTTGAAGTGGCGGGTGCTGGTGTTGCGTACCGTGGCTCTTTCCTGATTGATCGTAGTGGTGTTGTTCGTCATCAAGTTGTTAATGATCTGCCTTTAGGTCGTAATATTGACGAATTAATTCGCGTGGTTGATGCGTTACAATTCCATGAAGAACATGGCGAAGTTTGCCCTGCCGGTTGGAATAAAGGCGATAAAGGCATGAATGCAAGTCCGGCGGGCGTTGCTGAATACCTGGATAAAAATGCAGATAAACTGTAGTTAAAGTTTAGGGCTCAAGGTTCAATGTTAATAATTTAACGCTTGAATCTTGAGCCTTTTGACTTAGCCCTGATTATTTTTTTCAGCGATATTAGCCAGCAATTTCTTTCTGACAAAAAAAGCGACGGCAATGGCACAAATAACGGGAATCTGATTAATCATAACGGCCATTAGACTGCCTTTGGCAACGAGTCCTGAAACAACCAGCATCAGCTTGACGCCTCCCCAGGCAAGCCAATAACCGATTAACCCTACGACAGCCCAATTAAAACGATGTTCACCCTTTTCTTTTGCGCTTAAATAAAACCACACCAGTACAGCAATTCCGGCAAATATAGCTAAAAACGACATCTTTCCACCCCTTTTTAATTATTATGTTCATTGATTCCTGCTAGAATTTAACTAGCAACAGTGTCGCATGATATTCCATAATAGCCAATCATTACACTTTTTTAAAATCAGGAAAGCATTGTGGTAAAACCCGTTAAAATTATACTATCCGTTATTGCGGTCATAGCCTTTCTGCTGGTTATCACGATTTTTACCTTGCCCTTTTTCGTTGATCCGAATAACTTTAAACCTGAGATTGCCGCCGCTGTTAAAGACAAAACAGGCCGGGAGCTGACAGTGACAGGCGAATTAAAACTCTCAATATTCCCCTGGCTAGGCATTACTAGCGGCCCAATGGTTTTGGGCAATGCATCAGGCTTTCAGGAACACCCTTTTGCAAGCTTGGAAGAAAGCGACATTAAGGTTAAATTACTGCCGTTATTGGCAAAAAAAATTGAAATTAGCCGTATTGTCGTCAAAGGTCTGGTTTTAAATCTTGCAAAAAACCCGCAAGGCACCAGTAATTGGGCTGATTTAACCACGTCGGATACGACAAAAGCCATGCCATCAGCGACTGCAAGCAATAACGACAAGCAGGACGAAAGCAATGTGCTGGCGGTTTCAGCTATCGGTGGCATTGCTGTAGAAACTGCCACGATCAACTGGGATGATCAGCGTTCAGGAAAGCACCTGCTTATAAAAGACGTTAACCTTAATGCCGATAAATTTAGTTATGATCAGCCGGTTGCCGTTGACGTTTCGCTGCTTGTTTTAAACCCCGAAACAAAATTTACAGCCGCTATCAAACTAACTACCGGACTCACGGTTAATGAGAAATTGGATACTTTTGCCTTAAGCCGTACAGATTTGCAAATTGCTACGGAAACAGAAAACAGTCTTGGCAAACCGCTAACGGCTGCGCTTACCGTTACCGATGTTGCGCTGGACAGAACCCAACAAACGCTTAAAGTGTCCGGATTACAGCTTAAGTCACAAGAGCTGACGCTTTCTGCCGAATTTACCGGCAACCGAATTAACGATACTCTCTCTGTTCAGGGCCCGGTTACCCTTGCGCCCTTTAGTCCGGTCAATATTTTAAAGCAACTGGCTATCGCTGTTCCCGTTATGCAGGACACCAATGCCCTGAATAAGGCAGCCGCAACCTTTACCCTGCTGGCAACAGAAAATTCGCTTGATTTGCAAAATCTGGCAATAACCCTGGACGATACCCGGATTAAAGGCAGCACCGGTATGACCGACTTTGCCCAGCCCGTTATCACTTTTAATTTAACAGCGGATGATCTGGATGTTGATCGTTATTTACCGCCGGTCGCTGACAAGTCATCCAAACCTGTCACCAGTCCAGCGGTCGCTTTGGCTTCAGGCGTTTATGCTTTGCCAATAGAGACGCTAAGACAGTTAAATATCGACGGTCAATTATCCTTGGGCAAGCTTAAAATTAACGGCCTGACCATGCAAGATGTTCAGTTAAATTTAAGCGCGAACAAGGGTCTTATTAAAACGCAACAATCCGCTAAAGCGTTTTATCAAGGTGCCTATAGCGGCAGTCTTAACGTTGACGCACGCAACCCAAAACCCATAGTAGCTTTAAACGAAAACATAAGCCATGTACAAGTTGAGCCTTTACTTAAAGACTTTAAAGGCGAGGCTAAAATGAGCGGAGTCATTGACGCATCGGCACAACTGCAAGGGCAGGGCAATAATACCGATCAACTTAAATCGTCACTCAATGGCAACTTGAGTTTTAAGTTTAAAGATACCGTAGTCAAAGGCTTTAATCTGCAAAACATGATTGATAATGCCAAAGCATTAATCAAAGAACCTGCGGCAACCGCCAATAATAAAAACGAGCAGACGTTGTTTTCTGAAATATCAGGGACAGCAACTATCAATAATGGCTTGATCCAAAACAATGATTTGGTTGCCACTGCCGCCAAAATACATATTAATGGCAAAGGCAACGCGAACCTAAACACCGAGAAACTGGATTATAAACTTAATGCCAGACTCGTCAAGGAAAAAGCCACTGCCACGGAGTTGGAGCAGGTTAATGATACACCCATCAATATCAGTGTTGCCGGCACCTTTAGCAAACCCACTTATACGCTTGATGTAGTCGCACTATTAACCGATAAAAACAAAGCCAAGATAGAAAAGTTTATCGATAAGAACCAGGAAAAAATAGATAACATCGTGGATAAAATCGATAAAAAATTAGGGCCGGGCGTAGGTGGTTTATTAAAAGGTCTTTTTAACAAACATTAAAACGCACTCATAGAAAGTCCTTTTTACCAATGTTGTTAAGTTAAGCGCCTCTTGGCAAGATAAATCGTTGGCTGAGCGGAGCCGAAGCCGGCAAAATCGCTTCGACTCCGCTCAGCGAACGGCTTAATTTAATGACATTGCCCCGTACTCTTAACCTTGCAGGGGCGGCCTCAGTCGACCCTACAGCATTATCATTTCCTTATGAATTCGTCAGACTTCCAGCACCGCATACTCACTTGGTTCGATCAAAAAGGTCGAAAAGACCTGCCTTGGCAACAAGAACTTTCGCCTTATCGGGTATGGATTTCCGAAACCATGCTACAGCAAACCCAGGTTACGACGGTTATTCCTTACTTTAATGCCTTTATGGAACAATTCCCCACCCTGGAATGTTTAGCAGAAGCACCCATTGATGACGTTTTACATCGCTGGTCTGGTTTAGGTTATTACGCTCGCGCAAGAAACCTGCATAAAACGGCACAGCTTATCGCTGAACAAGGTTATTTTCCCGAGATGTTGGATGAGCTTGTCGCCTTACCCGGCATAGGATTATCGACAGCAGGAGCCATTTTAAGCATCGCTTTTAAAAAAAGCCATCCCATACTGGATGGTAACGTAAAAAGAGTACTGGCACGCTTTAAAGCTGTTTCCGGTTGGCCTGGAACCAGTCAGGTCAATAAACAATTATGGGCTATCAGCACCCAACTGACTCCCGTAGAGCGTGTGGCTGATTACACCCAGGCCATGATGGATTTAGGCGCGACCGTGTGTACGCGCAGCAAACCAAAATGCGCTGACTGCCCTCTTGAAAGTCATTGTTTGGCCAGAATAACTAAAACCGTATCCGTATTGCCAACACCTAAACCGCCTAAAACTTTACCGGTTAAACAGCTTGTTTTCTTGTTGCTCAGTAATAATGTCAATCAGATCTTACTGGAAAAAAGACCTCCGACCGGAATCTGGGGCGGCTTATGGAGCCTGCCGGAATTTGACAGCATTGAATCTGCGCACGCTTGGTGTTTAACAAAAAACCGTCCAGTGATTGATACACAAACGCTGACAACCCGGCGCCATACGTTTTCTCATTACCACCTGGATTACACGCCGGTGCTTATGCAAACGGATAACCTTATAAATTTTGTGATGGAAGCTAATCAAACTGTCTGGTATAACGCTAACCAGATTAACACGCTGGGATTACCGGCACCGATTAAACTACTGTTGCAACAACATACACGAGGATGACAATGACTAGAATGGTTAAGTGCGTAAAACTGGGTATAGAAGCTGAAGGCTTTGATGAGCCGCCATTTCCGGGGCCGAAAGGACAGGAAATATATGAGAAGATATCTAAATCAGCCTGGAAAGAATGGTTAACCAAACAAACCATGCTGATCAATGAGAATAAATTAGCCAGTTTTGACCCAAAAGCCCGCGCTTATTTAGCAGAAGAAAGAACCAAATTTTTGTTTGAAGGCAACAACGAGATGCCTGAAGGTTATGTGCCGCCTAAGGCTTAGCTAACGCGCAAAAAAAACCTGCAAAAACTGATAACCCCCTGCGATTTTAAAAATGCCCCCATGCCTTTTGGCAAAGGGGCGATGGGTAGGGGTAGAAAATTTTCTACCCCTACACCGGCTTGCTAATCTTCAATCTATAAACCCTTGCCGGTATCCGGAGTGTGCGGCGACTGCACTTTCGGTACGGCTGGAATAGCAGGATTTGGCTTGGGTACTGCTGTGTTGTTCTGTGGCGCAACCTGTTTATGTTTATACGGGGATGCATAATAGGGAAAGTCCCGATCACCGATGGGCCTTACAAACGTATAGGTACCAGGAAATAGAATTAAAATATTACTGATTTTGGCAAACGCATCGTGTGGCTCCGGGATGGATGCCAGCGCCGTTAAAGGACTCACCCCTACAAACACCGCAGTGCCAACAATAGTTGCGACCAAGCCCACTGGCCGGTAAATCAATACATCCAATAAAACAAAGCCGGGATCGGTTTTCTCGATGCTTTGCGATTGCGCAACGGCAGCACAGCTCATTACCGATAATAAAATAAACAGGCCGATTGATTTTTTCATGATTTTTTGCTGTGTAATGGGTAAAAGATAAATGAATTTAATCTAATTTTTAATTATTGTCCAGAAAGAGAGGTCAAATTAAAGTAATATTGAAATATCTTCAAGTTTTACAAAATAACAACAAATTTAGTTTATTAATAAGCATAAATAAAAAAGAAGAGACGCTGTTTTCTGAGTTTTTTAAAAGAATTACTTTGTAATTTATAGACTTTCAGAAATAAATTTTCATTTTTTCCAGGATACAAATCCGAAAAATCAGTGCTGTCCTGCACTGCACAATACTTGGAAATTATTTATCTGAAAAGCTTATAGATGTCTAATTTAAATTATGAAAGAATTTATTTTTCGTTATATATCCAGGTATTAAACGACCTAATAATAGGTATTTACACCCTATTATTTGATTAAGTATATTGCTTTTTATAAAGTTAAAAATTTTAAAAGCATTCATTGTCGCCTGATAAATTATTTTATATTCAATAGCTTACATGATTATTGGTTGTTGAGTAACTTAATTTATGGATCGTCCCGCTATAGGCGCATATTATGTGGCTTAAACTTTGCTAAAAACCTAAAGTCACCTGCCTTGCTGACTTAGGTAAGTGCCTATTTGCTAAAAAAATTGAGCCTTGAAATTATTAGAGCAAATCAGTTGTATATAGAGGAAATATGGGTTTTTCCTGATTTCGTGGGGTCATGGGTATAGATATTTAGATGCGACCTCATGAAAGTAAAATACTCGCAAAAATTGATTTGAATTAAAAATAATAATGATTGTCTCGCTTATGGTCATGAGTGGGATCTACATATAGCGACCACCCCACAAAATCGGGAAGAGTCGAACATGAACAGATTCATAATATATGGCAGTTTAAGCGTTGTTTGTATTGCCTTATTCTTCGTTTTATCACTACCGCAGACAAAGATTCCACCTGCTAATAAACGCCAACAAACATCTATAAATAAAACTCTGGTAGAGCTAAAGCGCACCGTTATGCGATCGAGTTCTCCTGATAAACAACTCAATAATTATACTAGCTTCTTCGAAGAATCTATACTGACTGATCCAGATCCAAATATTCGACTTGGCAGCATCCAAAAGCTCACAATGAAAAAGGATGCACATCTGGAAGATATACTATTTGCAGCAGTAAAAGACATGGATCCTTCAATAAGGCAGTTTGCATATTTGCACCTGTATCAAATCAATAAAGAAAAGGCTGTCGAAATTATTTTTCAGGATAGTACTAGTCCGGATCGTGATATTCGCTTAACAGCGATTGAGTCATCGGGTCAATTGCTTGGCTCCGATGCAATAGAAATTTTAAGCGATGCAACCGAAGATAATGAACTTTTCATCAAACAAACAGCATTTCAGCAGCTCTCGCAAATAAAAGCTGAACAGGCCGTGGAGATAATAAGAAAACGACTGTTAAGCACTGATCCTGAAATACGTATTATGGCAATAGAAGCCATGGCCTCCAAAGGCGAAATGTTTGCTCGCGAAGCCGCCTTGCAGGCTCTTGAAGATAGCGATGAATTAGTACGTAGCAAAGCAAAAGAACTAATGATTGAAATTGAAGCATCAGAGAATTAACGATTTAGGGTTCTCTAAAATTTAGCCTCACAAAATGGCAATGTGTCAATACAACAAATCATGGTCTATCAAGTCCTAAAAAGATTATTTTAGCGGCTCTACTTCCAAGATTAAGAAAAAATGGAGGGATAAGATAATAAAATTTATTAAGTAGGCGGGCAGGTTGGTTTGCCCTCGCATCTTATATCTGCTTTTGTAATAACAATTTAAAACGGCACTACAAGGTAAAAAATATAAATTTATTTCATTGGAGAGATAAAAATGAAAACTAAAACGAAAGTATTATATGCACTAGCGGTTAGTTTACTGCTTCTATGCATGAGTTCAATGAACGCAATAGGGGGGCAAACAGGTCCACCCTCAAAAAAACTAGGCTATGGCTTTGAGCGGGGCTTGGTTGCCGGCAAGGATTATGTTTCCCGTCAATTGGTTGTGGGTCTTAAGGGTGGCGTCAATGTTAACAGCATCATACAGACTGCTTCAGTTTTAGGCGGACAGGTCGCAAAAAAAATAGATAATAGCGCTGTGTTGTTGCAATTCTCTTCGGATGCTGCCGTCGAGGCTGTTGCCAACAAATTAATTTTACGAACCGATGTACTGTTTATTGAAAGAAACGGCTACATGAGCATTCCCCCTAAGCCAGAACTACAATTCCCCGCTCGACTAAAAAGTGTACCAATTAATGGCATGAAACAAAACGCAGTGCCAAAAGGCATAATTGCACAATCCGTATCCACCGATCCGGGAACCGGATATCAGTGGCATCAGACGGTGATTAGAAAAACTGCGGCACTGCCCATCTTATCGCTTACACCGCCAACGGTGGCAGTTATTGATACCGGCGTAGATTACACGCATCCCGATTTATCCGGAAAAGTGATCTTGGGATTGAATGTAGTCGCCAATAATTACGATCCCTATGATGACTATGGGCATGGCACGCATGTCGCGGGCATCATTGCCGGGAGAGCGGCAAATGGCAGCTATGGTGAAGGCGTTTGTTCCAACTGCAAAATCTTGGCGGTGAAAGTCTTGGGGGCTGATGGTTCGGGAAATGACTTCGATGTTGCCCTTGGCATGGCTTACGCACGTACAGTTGTCACGAGTCCCCCCACCAAAATTATCAATATGAGTCTTGGCGGAACTAGTAGCAGTGCATTGATTTCCGCCCAGGTGAATCTCATTAAAGCTGCCGGTAAAGTCTTGGTTGTCTCGGCAGGTAATAGCAACTCATCGGTGAGCCCTCATTACCCGGCGGCTTACCCGAATACAGCGTTACGCGTTATGTCCACGGAAACCAATGACTGCCGTTCGTATTTCTCAAATTTTAGTCCTTCCTCCAATCCCCTGCTTTATAATATTGCCGCGCCCGGATCAGACATCATGTCGACGACTTCCAATGCAGGATATGAATCTTATTCCGGCACTTCCATGGCCTCTCCTGTTGTTGCGGGAAGCGCTGCTCTGGTTTGGGGCCAACTTCCGGCCCTCACCCGCGATGCCCTTGTCAGTCGAATGCTAACCATGGGGCAGCCCGTCAGTTGTGGTTTTGCTGTTGCGACTAAACGGGTGGACGTGAGAAAGGCTATTTTAGGCACATCCGAAGTAGCAATCATTGGAAGGATACTTGACCCCTTTACTGGCAAGCCCCCCAGCCGAAGTACCTTACCTACAAATGCAAGTCTTATGCTGGGAGCTACTGTGTTGGGGGCAAACGGCACCAACACCGGAGGCTCTTATGCAATAACCGGACTTACCGTTGGCACAGGACGAGTGCTTAAAGGAGTCCACAGTGGCTATGTCAGTGCCGCATTAAGAACCGGCATTACTATTGCGGGCGGTGTCGCAGGCCCCTTTACCGATGCGCTGCCCACTCTCAGACCTACGGGCAACGCTACTGTCACGCTGGACTGGCGAAGCGTGGAGCCTATATTTAACACTACTGGCTGTGGTGATGCTTGTCAGGGTTCGGAGCTTGATCTTTATGTTAAACTACCATCAGGCTACTATATTGGGTATTCCTACTCAGGTGATTTAGCAGGAACTCCATTTGTTAAATTTCCGAGAGATTCCTATAATGACTTAAAGGCAATGGAGACCATCGTAATTGGAAGCGGCGCAGCGAACGGCGTGTATAAGGTTTTTGCGGATAAACCTAATTATACCTTTGGGTGGAAGCACTCATGGACTGGCTCAGGAGCTTCCGTGCAACTGTTCAACGGCCCTGCTTCTATTGGATCCTTTTATGCCAATCCTCCCGCAGTTTGTGGTACAAACGAATTCTGGCATGTGGCCAACCTGACCAAGACGGGGACTGCTTATACCGTAAGCAATGTTAATACCTGTTCAAATATTTATCCCTAAAAATGATGGTCACAGGGGAAGGTGTTATTTTTGCTATTTTTTCGAGCATTGGGCTTGGAAAAAAAATAACAACCTCCCCAGCCAACAAAATTATAGAACCCGAAACTGATTAAACGACATAATAAGCTTATGCACTAAAGGCTGATTTGATTAGTGAAGAGTTCTATGTCGCTTAATCACCGAAGGTTTCTATATTTTGTTTTTAGAACTGTTTATGATCAATCAGCTTTCACTTCAAAAAAGCGGTCAATTCATCACCAACGTGTATCAAACCACCCGTTAGCACTTGGGCAGTTAAGCCGCCATGACCGCGCATGGCGTTATAACCGCCAACGCCCAGTATTTTTTCCATTCTTGAACAGGGATGGCAAAATCCGGTTGTTTGAAAAACAGCATCACCAATCCGAAACTTCCGGTTTTTTAACGCCAGTAAATTGATACCTTTAATCACCAAATTACGCCGTAATAATTCTGGTGTAACGGGTTCACCCATAATTGATTCAAGTACGGCCAAGTGTTCCCATTGAATTAATGTCACCTGCCGTTTGCCGCTACTGCCGTTGTAACGGTCGCCTATCAAGCCGGAACGCTGATTAACCATGACTTCATTTACGGTAATCATGGGTTCACCTTGCGCCGGCCTGACACCTATCCAGACCAGTTCTCCAGACTGTGGAAGCCGTTGCATTAATTCAGCGACGCTTAAATTATTCACTGGACTTTTAACTGCTCTATCAGTGCTTTAATCGCTGGTTCCTGCGCCATGATACTCTCACATAACTGAAATTGTGCAACTGCACGGTGCAAGTTTTGCTTATGATCAGTCACTTTAAAATACCGGTTACCTTCCAGGTAATCGGTATAAAACCTAAGCCCCAGTTCCAGCGGAATTAATTGTATGGCCGCGAATAAATACTGATAATCATAAGCTGAAAAAAACGTGCCTGCTTCGGATAAGTAGCTTTTTAATAGGGCAGCACAAATAGTTAGATCAAATTCATTAGTTTCCAAATTGTGGCAGCAGGATCGCAGGCAATCACCAATATCGTAATGCACCAATCCCGGTTTAACCGTATCCAGATCAATAAGACTGACGATTTTTTGGCTGTGCTTATCAAACAGAAAGTTATTTAATTTGGGGTCGCCATGAATAACCCGTAATACCAAAAGTCCTTGCTGTTTTGCGGCTTCCAGACTCTCGGTAAGGTGCTGAAATTGATCGATAAATGCTGCGCAATAAAGACTTTCTGGCTCAAGTTGTTTGGGCGCTTGCGTTAAAACCTGTTGATAGTTACTTAAATAGTCAGGAGCAATATGAAAACCGGGCAACGTATCATGCATCAATAAAGGGTCAAGATTACTGACTAAGCGATGAAAATGTCCCAGCGCAAATCCCGCCTGTTGCGCCTGATGTAAAGTAGTGAGCATCTCCAGGCTTTCTGTATTCTCTATAAAACCAAGCGCACGCCAGTAATCGCCGTGTGCATCCTGATAAAAATCTTGGTGGGTGGTGGTTTTTAAAAGTTTCGGGATTTTCAGTTTAACGGCTGACTTGGCTTTTTGATCAAGATGCCGGTTAAGCCTGATCAAATTATCCATAATCTGATGGGGCGCAGGAAAAACATTGCGATTGATACGTTGTAGAACAAAGTGTGATGACTCGGTTGCAACCAGAAACGTGTCATTAATCAATCCGTTACCTAGCGGTGATAGCGAGATAACATCATTGGTAAACTGATGGGCTATAGGCAATAGAGTATTCATGACGTCAGGGGGCTGTAGAGGCGACAAGAGGGCGCCTACAATTCTCTGGCATTAATTAACGTCGTTAAACTTCGCAATGCCTGACCTCTATGACTGATTGAGTTTTTATCGACTGCCGATAATTCAGCTGATGCACACTTATGTTCAGGCACCCAAAATACCGGATCATAACCGAAGCCATTGGTGCCGATGGCATGATTTAAAATTCTGCCTTCCCAAACGCCTTGCGCAATGACCGGAAATGGATCTTTCGCATGTTCCATAAATACCATTACGCAAATGAAACGAGCCGTGCGTTGCTCATCAGGAATCCCTTCCAGTTCCTGTAACAATTTAATCACGTTGTCCTGATCGCTGGCATCAACACCGGCATAGCGTGCAGAAATAACCCCCGGCGCTCCCTTTAAAGCATCGACAACCAGTCCTGAATCATCTGCGATAGACGGTAACTTGCAATGCAGAGCCGCATTTCTGGCTTTGATAATGGCATTTTCTACAAAAGTAGAGCCGGTTTCCTCTGCATCCATAACATTAAACACCGACTGCGGAACAATGAGATGCTCGGCAAGAATAGCCTGGATTTCTTTAATCTTGCCAAGATTACTGCTGGCTAAAACGATTTGTTGTGATGATGATAAAGGCATGGGTTCAAGGTTCAAGGTTCAAGGTGAAAGGTGCAAGGTGCAAGGTGCAAGGTGCAAGGTGCAAGGTGCAAGGTGCAAGGTTAAAGGTGCAAGGTTAAAGGTGCAAGGTTAAAGGTACAAATATTGCGGCCTGTACGATTAGAATTTCATTATTCACACATATCCAAGGTTACCGTCATTCCGGCATGGATGCCGGAATGACGGACTTTTTGCACTTGGCGAAACTTTTTGTCTTTGCTTCGTGTCCTTCGTGTCTTCGTGGTGATGTTTTATTTTAAATAATCTTCCAACGCTTCCTGTTGTTTTTCAAGCAATTGCTTAATGCCAAAGCCCGCCAATTCAAGCATCGCATCCAGCTCTTCTTTTCTAAATGCATGACCTTCAGCCGTACCTTGAACCTCAATAAACGCGGCGGCATCATTCATCACCACATTCATATCGGTTTCGGCGTTGCTATCTTCTGCATAATCCAGATCCAGCACGGGTATGCCGTTATAAATACCGACTGATACCGATGCGACCTGGCCATGTAGCGGATTGGTTTTGATCTGTTTGCGTTTAAGCATTTTTTCTATCGCTATCGATAACGCAACAAAACCGCCGGTAATTGCCGCCGTCCGCGTACCGCCATCTGCTTGCAGAACATCGCAATCAATGGTCACGGTATGCTCGCCCAGTGCTTTTAAATCAACTGCCGCCCGTAAAGATCGACCTATCAAGCGCTGAATTTCCAAAGTGCGACCGCCCTGTTTGCCATAAGCTGCTTCTCGCCCCATCCGGGTATGTGTTGAGCGGGGCAACATGCCATATTCGGCAGTCACCCAACCCTCGCCTTTACCTTTAAGGAAACGGGGAACGCTCCTGTCAACGCTGGCGGTACAAAGCACTCGGGTATCGCCAAACTCAACCAGCACAGAGCCTTCTGCATGTTTGGTATAACCGCAGGTAAATTTTATTTCTCTGAGTTGATCTGGATTACGTCCGCTTGGTCTCATGTGTGTTCCGATAAATTTAAAACCGTACAGTATACCTTAACTACGAACTATTCGGTTTTCAATTTATAAATCCTTCGCAAATCAGGAAACCGATACATGCCTCAGAAGTCAGGGTTAAAATGCTATACTTACGGTTTGGATTCTTTAACCCATCACAGGTGAACAATGATTAGAAGTATGACTGCTTATGCCGGCAATGAGGCCCGTATTGGAGATTCAACCCTAAATTGTGAATTACGTTCGGTCAACCACCGTTACTTTGATATCACCTTAAAACTGCCTGAGCACTTGCGGTTTATTGAAGCGGATCTTCGCTCAATTATTGCTGCAAAAATTAATCGGGGCAAAATTGAATGTTCATTAAGTTATAAAAAACAGGCCAAAGACGGGCAAAGCTTTAACGTTAATATTGATGCCGTCATCGCATTACTTGCTGCTACCGATCAAATTGAAGAACACATGCTGGCACCTTTGTCATTTTCAGCCCTGGATGTTTTGGCTTTTCCCGGCATTCAGCAAGAACCGGTCAATGACAAAACCCACCTTAATGAAGAAATCACCCATCTGGTCAAACAAACACTGGCACAATTTTTGGAAGTTCGGGAGCGTGAAGGCGCTCAACTGAAAGTATTAATCGAAGAGCGCTGTATAAAAATGCAAGGCTTTGTCGTGTTGGCCGGACACCGTATGCCCGAAGTCCTGTTACTGATTCGCAATAAATTAAAAGACCGGATTACCGAGCTGGTTGTACAGCCGGATTTTGACCGTCTGGAACAGGAATTGGTTTTTATGGCGCAAAAGCTGGATATTACCGAAGAACTGGATCGGCTGGACACGCATATTACTGAAGTGTTGCGCGTACTAAAAGAAAAAGATCCGGTAGGCAGACGACTGGATTTTTTAATGCAGGAACTCAACCGCGAAGCCAACACCTTGGGCTCCAAGTCAACCGATAAAGAAATGACGCAAATAGCCATTGAACTAAAAGTACTGATTGAGCAAATGCGCGAGCAAATACAAAATATTGAGTAATGAGCCAAGCAATAACACACCGTATCAAAAACCCATGAAAGCCGCTAACCGCCTATATTTTTCGTAACATACGATTGCATACAGCCCCACCTAATGACATAATTACCGTGTACCAAGACGAGTACAAGAAATAATTTTTGTACATTTTTACTGGTACACGGGGCAGGCATGGCAAAACTAAGTGATATACAGATTAAAAGCTGGATAAGTAAAAATGAACGGTTTGAAGGTAAAGGCGACGGAGACGGGCTTGTTATCAGCTATCGAAAAGAATTTTCCGTTCCTGTTTGGCGGTTCCGGTATCGTTTCTTAGGTAAACAGCGAATTATGAACATTGGTACTTATGGACAAGTATCATTAGCCGATGCCCGAAAGATAATTAAAGAGCTTAATGCACAGGTTACTTTAGGGCATGACGTGGCAGCCGAAAAACAAGACCTAAAAGCCGTTGCTTTAGCCAAGATTGAAGCCAAAAATAACGCGCTTACAGTTGGACAGTTAGCCGATGATTATTTCAAAGCGTGTATTGTAGGAAAGTGGAAACATCCAAACATCGTTAGAGCCAGAATAGAAAACGATATTAAGCCGCACATTGGCAAGTTTGCCGCTGAAGATGTCAAACCGGCGCAAATAGACACCATGCTAAAAGCTATTGTTAAGCGTGGAGCACCCACCATGGCGAATGATGTTTTAAGATGGACTAAGCGAATTTTTAACTATGCAATTAAACGGAACATAGTTCAATATAACCCGGCTTCACCTTTTGACCTATCCGACGCAGGCGGCAAAGAAACCGCAAGGAATAGGGCGCTATCCCATGAAGAATTGATTATATTCTTTGAGGCCATGCGAAATACTAAAGGCTTTACTCAGGTAAACCTTATTACCATCAAGTTACTGCTTTTGTTGGCAGTGAGAAAAAGTGAATTGGTTGAAGCCAAAAAGAGCGAGTTTGATCTTGATGCTTCATTATGGCGCTTACCTTTAGAGCGGACTAAAACCCAGACCGCTATAACAATCCCTTTATCCAAACAAGCTGTAGAAGCCTTAAAAGAGTTACACAGACTTTCAGAAGGTAACGACTGGTTACTTCCAGCCCGAAAAGCACAAGATAGAATGCTTCCTCATATCCACGACAACACCTTAAACGTTGCCTTATCCAAGGTTAAACCAAATATGCCGGGAATAGAGTCGTTTTGTATTCATGATTTACGGCGAACCGCACGAACGCACCTTTCAAAGTTGGGCGTTGATTCACACATTGCTGAAAGATGCCTTAATCATAAGTTAAAGGGCGTAGAAGGTATTTATAATCAATATGACTATTTGCCCGAACGCCGGGAGGCATTAAAAAAATTGGGTAATTTTCTTGATGCTTGCGAGGCCGGCACTGATTGGAATGTTATTCCGATCAGTAGACAGGCATAAGCCAACGATAAGCACAGCACAGATTATTTTTAATCTTATCAGTAGCCGTAAATAATTGGCTAAACCGAATGAGCCGCACCTAGTCCGACGGGGCGAACATGGGACACCTTTCACCCATTGGCGCGGCTTTCTTTTTTTGAGAGGGCAAGCCGTGAGAGGCGGAGCATGATAAGTAATGATTTAAAAATAATAACGGACGCATTAGAAGAAAATGACTTTAAAGGCGCGTTATTAAAGTGTGAGCAGTTAAGCCATAAATCAATATTCGCAAAGTTATATCAGTCTTACTGTAACTGCCTAATTACGGGCGCTTACTTCCCCGCTTTAAATCCCCAACAACTAGAAGACAGTGATATAAAAAGCCTATGTGAAGAAAGTGACATAGAAAGCCTATGTAGCGCGTTAAAAAATCAGCTATCAGACAGCGATATAGAAATTTTTTGCAATGAACTAAGCAAGCCTATTGAGCGGCGAAAATTTAACCCGGCTAATTATTTACAAACGCTTCCATACAGCCTAGAAGCTATTAAGGAGATAACCGATCATGAATTTATTTCTCTGTTTGAGGTTGCCGCCTTGATTGGCTACCGTATCGATAATGACCCACGACCTATGTTAATACAATCCGTAAGTTTATTTACTGATGCCATTGTTAACCGACATATAGACCCAAGGCACCCAAGCTTAAAAATACCCTTTTCAAAACTGCCTAAAAAGCCCACCGATATAGGCGGGGAAATCATATTTATGCACAGGCAATTCCCTGATATGGAGTGGAAGCTAACCCTTAAAGAAGCCGCCGAATTTGCTATTTTAAAAGGCTATCCAGAGCCTTTTTTTAGTGACCTATTGAATGACAGCCCTTATCAACACTGGACAGATAACCAAGCAAATAATATGGAAATAGAACCACAACCCACTAATCAAGACGCGTCTGTTTTATCTGATATAAAGCCACCGTATCTTAATGAAAGACACCCCATGTTTAGTGAAGAATTGGGAGTCGCTATTAAGGCTTGGGAAGCGGTTTTATGTAGCAATCCAAAAAGACCCAAAATAGGTTCAAGAAAAGATTTAATCAAAGAATGGTTAGATGCTAATTTCACTGGAAAAGGCGCGTCAGATGCAGCCAAAGAACGAATAGCCACAATGATTAACCCGGACAAAAGCGGCGGCGTAACCGGTTCAAGCAAAGATTAATAGTTAGTATCGAAAATATATTAAAAAAACCTAACCACCCCATAAGCCCATAATATACAGGCGTTACAGAGAACCTAACTACCCCTTATCTTGTAAACCTAGCTAACTGTTACCCCTGTTTGATGGTGTTATTTTGCTTTCTAATACACAGCAACACCAACGAAAACCAAGCAGGATTAAACCCATGCCCCATAATCAAAATGTAAAAGCCCCAGCCAACCTACTCGAAACTTCAACAAATATTCGCGTGTCCGCATTGGCTGTATGCCTTGCAGTATCAAAAAATACAATATGGCGGTTATCCAGAGAAGGCAAGTTCCCCAAGCCGGTAAAATTGTCTGATAAAGTGACTATCTGGAAAACGGCAGAAGTGCGGGCGTGGCTGGCAAGCAAGGAGGCCGCGTAATGACACCACCACCTTGCAATTCGATGATTAAAAAAATGCCTTATGGAACTGTTATGGCGCTTAATAGTCTTATTTTGTCGGAAAAATACACCCCGGCAGAATTAACCGAATGGCTTATCAATAATCGGGGTATTAAAGCCATTGAAGGGGTTATTAGTATTCATTGTGAGCAGATTAAAAAATACGAATCAATATCACAGCAGCTTAAAGAGCGAGGGGGCGAAACTTTAAGCAATAGCAGCTATGAACAGATTAACAAAAAGATACTTGAAGCAAAGCTATTTAAAAAATTATCAAATGCCCTGCTCAGTAAACTAAACAAGGAAAAAGATAAACTCATTCATAAAAACAGCCAACCTAAGCCCGATAACAGGCTAATTCCTTATGCTGGCACACCAACCGATAAGCCGTTATAAGCTTATGGCTACCAGCGACAAAATAACCCAACTTGACACGGTAAAGGCCGCGCTTCTCAATCATGAAGCGTGCAATTCAATCGTGATGTTTGACGCGAACATCACGCGGCTTTCAGCGATTATTAAACGTTTGCGTAATCAAGGTTATCCGATTGTGACGGCGTGTGACAATGGAAACGGAATGGCTAATTATTCACTGGCCGAAGGCTGGGAACCGAAACAGGGAAACAATAAAAGCCCATCATAAGACACAAAAAAGCCGTTGAAAATGCCCCATCTTCAACGGCTTACTTTTCACCAACTTAATTTTAATTTCATGCAAAGTATAGCAGATTATTTGACAACACCACAGCACCGCCTTATTATTACCCCGCTTTCAACACATTTGGAAGCCGGGATTCGACCCCCGCGCAAAGGCCATAAGAGGCCACTATTAAACGTGGTTTTTTTATGCCCATCAAAAACACAATTCAATTTTGTTATGGTGGGATGTATTGAGCAGCCCCTTAAAAGGTTGGCCGGTTCCTTTGCCGGTAGGTCGAACTTGATACATTCCACCGCCCAACGACTCGACCCAATGGGCGGAGGCTTATCCCTATACAAAGGAATACCGCAATGAGCAATAACACAAATATCCCCGCTCAAAATCCAGAGCAAACCGACACCCAAACCCCAAACCTTGACGACTTAACTAAAGCTTTTGCCGAAGTCTCTTTTATGTGGAGCTGCATTTTAACCCATGCCCACGACAACAAAGACACCGTAAACAGCCGCTTTAAATGGCTATCCCAAGAAGCCGCAAACCTTGCAGCCGTTGCCATGCAGATTCACAAAGGCGGTGCGAAATGAACCGCTTAACCATCGATCAACTTGATGAAATAGCCGACATTCAAGCCTGTTTGTCTGCGATTGCTGATTTAATGGTGCCCTCCACCCGCTTGGAAGGCGTTAACCGGGATGACCTAGCGCTTTTATTAAGATATTTTACCAACCGACTCAATAAAACAATAACCCTTGATAGAGTGGCGATTGATTTAGCTAAAATCAAAATGGGTGCTTTATGAGCGAAAACGCCGCCCACATTGATTTTAATACTCAGCTTTCCCTTAATGATTTTCCGCACACCACCGAAAAGGGCAGGATAAAAGCCACTATTCCCAATTTGAAGCACGTTTTTAAACAATACGGTATTGAGTGCCAGTATGACGAGATTCTAAAAAAACAAACTATCATCCTTGCAAATAACAGCATTGATGACAATGATTTAAGTGAAAGCTCTACCTTTTCACAGATACAAAGCTTATTAGCCCTTAATGATGTTCCGACAAGATGCGTGGATTTAGTCCCGGCATTAATGGAGCAGAACCGCATTAACCCGGTGCTGGATTTTATCAGGTCGAAGCCTTGGGACGGAACCGACCGCTTACCTGAATTTCTTAACAGTCTGGTTATTGAAGGCCATGACACCCATTATCGCAACTTGGCTGTAAAGACCTGGTTAATACAATGCGTAGCGGCGGCAGATAGTGCGAGAAATTCACCGCTTAAACATGCCATAGCCAAGTTTGAATTAGTGTTGGTGCTACAGGGCAGTCAAGGGGCAATGAAGACGACTTGGTTTAAATCGTTACTTCCAGCATCCATGAAAGATTATATCGTTGACGGCGCACATTTAAACCCCGATGACAAAGACGCGGTAAAGCGTTGCATTAGTTGCTGGATATGCGAGCTGGGAGAGCTAGACGCAACATTTAGAAAGTCTGATATTGCCCAACTGAAAGGTTTTTTATCCAAGGAACGGGATAACTTCCGATTGCCTTATGGCCGGTCAGATTCATCATTTAGGCGTAGAACCTCGTTTGGCGCAACTGTTAACCCTAAGACGTTTTTAGTAGATGATACCGGGGCCAGGAGATTTTTACCGTTGGCAGTTAGTCAATGCTTACCCATTAACACCGACATGCAGCAGCTATGGGCGCAAGCCTGGCACTTATACAGCGCCGGTCATCAGTGGTGGTGCAGCAATGAGTTAGATAAATTGCTGACAATAATTCACCTAGAACACTCAGAAGTAAGCCCCATTAGTGAGTTAATAGCCAATATATTTAATATGAATGAGCCTGTTAAACGGCTTTATGTTGATTTAAGATTCAATCATTTATCAGCAACTCAAATTGTTATTGAGTGCGGTATAAATCCACCCACAAAAGAGCACGTTAGACAGGCGCGGGTATTTTTAGAGGGCAGCGGTTTTAAGTGCGTTCAATCAACCAGTAATCAGCGTGGGTACTGGATAACAAAAGACCTTAAAAGCGAGTAACTGAAACAGTAATGAAACACGGTTTGAAACATTTCAAGCCGTTTTTTTTACCCTAATTCCAATTAAAATAAATGTTTTGGGTTTTTTACTGTGGGTGATGTGGGTATTGAGTAATAGCGCGGCTTGTAGAGTTTTTTTGATGTGGGTTTACATGTGGGTTTAGATGTGGGTCTGTGGGTGGTTGATGTGGGTCGTGTGGGTGATGTGGGTAACTTTTTGACCCTCTAGGCCGCGTCATTGCTACGACCCACACGACCCACATCAAAACACCCCAACTTTTATTTTATATAAAGCCTACTAGGGAAAGAAAGACGGTAAAGCGTGAAACATTTTTCACCTGGTTAACCTCAACAAATAGGACTAAAAAAATGATTGAATCATTGATAAGCGGAAAACTTTTAAAAGACACCGAGCTTCGGGTAAGTGCCAAATCAACCCCGTTTTGCAACTTTATGTTATCGGTGGGCATTGGTGAACCAACTGCGACAGTAATAACCGGTATTGCCTTTAATGAAACCGCTGAAAGAATCGCACGACTTAAAAAAGGCGACGCTGTAGCAGTAACCGGACAATTAAAGCCTAACCAGTGGACGGACAAAAACACCGGGGAGATAAAGCACGGGCTTAATATTACCGTGTCCGATTGCTTAAGCGTTTATGACATCAAGAAACGCAAGGACGGTTAAGGCGTGGCTTTTAACCTCTTTCTTTCCCTAGTAGGCTTTTACCTGGAGTATCAGCATGGATATTGATAGTTTACGGGCGCTGGATTTAGCGTCCGTGTGTTCTTTGTTGGGCTTGGAGCGAGACAAAGACGACTTTAAGCAATTTAAAACGGATAGCTTTAGAGTTTGTCTATCCGGTTTAAAGTGGTTCGATCATAACGCCGGAAAAGGCGGCGGTGGTGCGATTGATTTAACCCGACATATTATGAAACTTTCGTTTATGGAAGCCTGCATTTACCTTAACGGTGCAAGTGGCAAACTATCGACGATAACCCACACCACCACCCAAGCATCTGCACAACCAAGAACAACACGACCACCGGCACCCAGTAAAAACAATCTGGCAGAGGTAACAGCATATTTAACCGGTAAGCGGGGCTTAAACGCTAACCTTGTGCGGTGGTGTATCGACAACGGTTTATTTTATGCAGATTCAAGATGTAATTGTGTGTTTAGGTACGGCACTAACGGCGCAGAGTTACGAGGCACAGGCGCGGTGCAATGGCGTAGTGTTTACGGTACGATTGACCACGGTTTTATTTTGCCCGCGCGTAACGCCGTTGGTATTGCCTTGCTTGAATCTGCGATTGACGCGCTAAGTTATCGACAGTTACACCGTGATATTATTGCCGTGTCGATTGCTGGCAATGGCAATCAGAAAGTGATTTCTCAAGCTGTAGGTATTGCCAAAGCAAAGAATATTCCTGTGTTGTCTGCTTTTGATAATGATAACGGGGGCAATATTGCCGATAAAATATTAAGTGATAGTGCGGCGTTAAATGGCGTAATGGTTATTCAAGATAGACCCTTACAAAAGGACTGGAACGAGGCATTAAAACAGTCGTTGTAAGCGGGTATATTCAACCTAATCAACATAAGCCGCAAGGGAAACCAAGCGGCTTTTTTTGTGCTTACTATTGGCAGGGTAAAAATATATTTATACTTTTTTAGTGCGGTACGGTATCAGGTGATATAAAACAAGATAACAGCTTTATTTATTAAATATCATGTAGTTATAGGTTAATGTAAAATTTGGTTTGGTTTATTTTAGCGACTAAAACGAGGCATTAATGAAAGCAAGCACCCAACAAATACAGGATTATTTACCTAATAGTCTGAATTATTTATCCACCATGATAAGCTTTGATTCTCTGCTCAAATTAATACAACATTACGGCGGGACGCGAATTCAGATACCCAGAAAAGTAACACCCTGTCATTGCCTGACTGGTTTAATTGGTATGGATGACCTGAAGACGTTAGCTAAAATATACGGAGGTAGCACGCTTGACATGCCAAGATGTACAAGAATTTTCACCCTATCGAGAGATATTAAAATGTTAAGCGATAGGCGCTCACATTTATCACTTTCTCAAATAGCCTTAAAATATAAAGTAACGGAACGCTGTGTTAGTAACTCATTACGTCGCGTTGAACCGTATGAAAGACAGCCTTGGATTAACGAAATACAAGCCATGTTTTCATTAGTATTTTAATGGATGGTATTAAAAACAGCGTGAAAAGCTAATATGCTATATTCCTGCTAGGCTTTATGGGTAGAAAAAGATAAAAATCTACGGGTGTTTAGGCGTATTTTTCACATTACCATGAGAAATATTTTCAATATAGGTTTACGGACACCCTTAGAATGAGCGAAACAAAAGATATTATAGATATTATCAAGGGGATAATTGATAAATACCCAGAAAAAGAGTGGGTTAAACAGTGTAAAAAGTCACTTCCCAATGAGGATAATTATTCTATTCTGGCTTCTATAGAGATTGCGTGCGGAGGTGATTGTCTTGAGATTCCTAATAAGCCATTGTCATTGAAATAACCTTGAAATATTTTAAATTATCCGTAATCACTCACATAGAACGCTATCAATGAGCTTGTTTTTTGAACAGTAATACCTCGCTTATGCGTAAAGTATTAACAAATAGTAAAAATCATTGAAATAATCCATAACACTAGCTTCTATTATTAGCGGGTTTTATTGGGTTTTAGCGATTTTTAGCGAGTTAATAGCCTTGATTTTGCTGGCAACTGATAGAATATTTAAGCTGTTCAACTAAAGAGGTCTATTGATGAGCGTTATTTTAAAAATAAACCAACTGGAAACTATTTTTAATCATGAAATAACCGCCGCTGAATTACTAGCGTTAGCCAATGGCTACGAGGAAACCCAAAAAGAATACTTTTATGGACTCGATCAAGACAGTGCTTATGCCGATCTATACCGCCTATACATACTAAGAGGCGATACAGATAAAGCGGCTTTTTTCATAGAAAAAATAAAAGACAATCAATTTAAAATCCAATTTAAGACTAGACCTTGCTGTTCTGTAAATTCTTAATTTACACACCCACAAGGACACCGAAGCCAAACCGCTTTCATGCCTGGTAAGCAGGTACTGAAGCCAACCGGCTTTCATCATGGCCTTGCAGATGGAACGGTACGCCTTCACTTCGTTGGGGAGTCGATCAGTGCCAAACCGCTTTCATGTTGACCGGAACCCGAACAAGTACACCGAAGCCAAACCACTTTCATCACTGGCAACCCGATCTTGAAGCCAACTGGCTTTCACCATGGCCTTGAAGGTTCTGGAACGGTAAGCCTTCACTTCGTTGGTGAGTTGTTCAAGGCCAAACCGCTTTCATGTTGACCGGAACCCGAACAAGTACACCGAAGCCAAACCA
>JBAXTQ010000059.1:0-17486 GCA_037130115.1 Methylococcaceae bacterium | reverse complement strand
ACGTGGGCGTCGCTCCCACGGTGGGAGCGACGCCCACGTCGCGACTATAGTTCGTTATTAGGTTAGACGCTATTGAAACAATACCGCAGCACTAATAATAAAGGCGCTAATAATCATGGCCCATACGGTGGTTTTATGATTTTTATCCATAAGCTGTCGCATCAGAGCCAGTTCTTGTTGCTGCGTCTCGGCGTGTTGCTGTGCATGAGCGGCATGATCCAGTGCTTTGTAAAGCAAAGACGGGATTTCCGGAAATTGTTCGGCAAATTCCGGGAACTGTTTGATTATTTTATTGATTTTGGCTTTAGGGCCCAAACGCTCATGGAACCATTTTTCAAGAAAAGGTTTGGCGGTTTGCCATAAATCCAGTTCGGGGTAAAGCTGCCTGCCCAAGCCTTCAATATTGAGTAGGGTTTTTTGTAGCAATACCAATTGCGGTTGAACGTGCATATCAAAGCGTCGAGCGGTTTGGAATAAACGCAATAATAATTGGCCAAAGGAAATGTCTTTTAGCGGTTTTTCAAAGATGGGTTCGCAAACGCTGCGAATGGCGGATTCAAATTCTTCTATGCGGGTTGAACGGGGCACCCAACCGGATTCAACGTGCATTTCTGCGACTTTTCGATAATCACGGTTAAAAAAGGCCAGAAAATTTTCTGCCAGGTAACGTTGATCAGACAGTGACAAAGACCCGACGATACCAAAATCAACAGCAATGTATTTATCCGGCAGTTCGACAAAAATATTGCCGGGATGCATGTCGGCATGAAAAAAGTTATCTCTAAATACCTGGGTAAAAAATATTTCTACTCCACGTTCAGCCAACACTTTAAAGTTTGCGCCAGCGGCTTTGAGTTGTTCTATTTCTCCAACGGGTATGCCGTAGATTCTTTCCATCACCATGACTTTCTGGCGCGTAAATTCCCAGTAGATTTCGGGTATGTAGATCAATTCCGAGTTTTCAAAATTGCGGCGCAATTTGGCAGCATTAGCAGCTTCTCTCACCAGATCCAGTTCGTCGAGGGTGGATCTTTCAAATTCTGCAACCACATCCATAGCACGTAATCTTCTGGCATCTGACCAGAAGCGTTCCGCAAAACGAGCCAATTCATAAAGCAGGCCGATGTCGGAACGAATCCGTTCTTCAATATCGGGGCGTAATACTTTAACGATAACTTTTTCGCCGGTGTGTAAGGTCGCGGTATGCACTTGGGCAACTGAAGCGGAGGCTAAAGGCGTTGGATCAAACTCGGCAAACGCTTCGGCAATGGACATGCCCAGTTCTTTTTCAATAATGCTGCGGGCAATTTCATTGGCAAAGGGCGGCACCCGGTCTTGCAGTTTGACCAGTTCATCTGAAATATCATCAGGTAATATATCTTTGCGGGTCGATAAAGCTTGTCCGAATTTGACATAGATAGGCCCCAAATCTTCAAGGGCACGCCTGATTCTGACGCCACGGGAATCCGCTTTGGGTTTACGCCAATAGCTGGGTGTAATAAAAGCCAAGTAACGAACAGGGCGGAATAAATGGGTTTTTAAAACGAGTTCGTCCAAGCCATGAGTGACGAGAACCCAGTTAATATGGATCAGGCGTAATACTAATTTAGGTCGGATCACGTGTTACCTTTGTTGTTAGAGTGGGCTTTGCATAGACATTAACTTAAAGATATTAATTCACCACGAAGACACGAAGTTCACGAAGAAAAACCAAAGAAAAATCTTCGTGTTCTTCGTGTCTTCGTGGTGAAAGGTTTTAAGTTGATGTGTATGGGGCTTTGCTTTTCTTCGTGTGAAAAATTAAGATTAATTCAGTAGCGCTTTTTCAAGTCGTTCAACACGGCTTTGCAAGCGGTCAAAGTCGGTGCGTAGGTCATCAACTTGTGCGTAAAATAGATCAGCTTCAGGCACCGCCGGTAAATCGCGGGTTTCTTCCTGAAGAAATTCCGAGGCATTAAGTCTAAAGGTTTCAATGGACTCTTTGCTCCAGTTTTGACCTGCCCGAAAAAACTGACTGATGTTATGCGCTATTGTGTCGCCCGTGTAACGTGCCAATTGTTGTTCCAGATTAATGTCCAGTTTAGCGAACAGTTCCTGAAATTTTCGGCCCGTTTGCATGTCGCCTTCAATTTTAATTTCACCGGAGAAAATTGAACGCATGGGTTTTGAGCTGAGCCCCATTAAGCCAAAGGCAAAAACTGAGCCGGTTAATTGCGTGTCGGGTTGATCCGGGCTGTAATCAAGGAGCTGAATGGAATCAGAAGTCGGACACAGGTAAATGGTTTCATTGAATGGCAAAAGGGTCACAGCAATGATTTTTCCGGACAGGGGCGTTAAAAAAACAGCACGGTTCTGATCCATCTCAAGGAACTGGTTGAGTGCGGCTTCCAACGCACTCATTAACAACGGTTTGATAACCATGCTAAATTTTATAACCTCTGTGAACGGCAACAATTCCTTGGGTCATATTAAAGTATTCGCAACGTTCGAGTCCGGCATTCTCCATCATTTTTTTCAGCTCATCCTGTTTGGGATGCATACGAATGGATTCAGCCAGATAGCGATAACTTTCTTCATCCTTGGCCACAAACTTGCCAATTTTGGGCAGTAGCTTAAAGGAATAAAAATCGTATACTTTTTCGGTGATTTTATCGACAGGATGTGAGAACTCAAGAACGATAACGCGACCGCCCGGTTTTAGTACCCGGTACATGGAGCGCAATGCGGCATCTTTATCGGTGACGTTGCGCAGACCAAAAGCGATACAAACACAATCAAAGGTATTGTCTTCAAAAGGCAGGCATTCGGCATTGACTTGCGCATAGCGGATGTTGCCCACCAAGCCTTTGTCGATCAGTCGATTGCGACCGGTGCGCAACATCTCGGAATTAATATCGGCCAGAACAACCTGTCCTTCTTTGCCGACACGTTGTTCAAACAGTACCGTTAAATCGCCGGTTCCGCCTGCCAGATCAAGCACTTGTTCGCCTTTGCGAACATTACTTAGCTGCACTGCAACGCGTTTCCAGATGCGGTGAATGCCCATTGACATCAAATCATTCATGATGTCGTATTGACCTGCAACAGAATCAAATACGCCGCGTACCAGATTGACCTTGTCTTCAGTGGCGACTTGTTTAAAACCGAAATGGGTGGTGTTGTCATTTGTCATTAGTTATACCGTGTGTTTAGTGAGGCTTTACGCTTATGTCCGGCAGCTTCCAGCTTGTTGAGATAATGGGCCCATAAGGTCTGATATTCAGAACCTAACTTATAGAGTAAATCCCAAGTATAAATGCCACTATTATGACCGTCGCTAAATACCGGCGTAATGGCATAATTGCCAATAGGTTTAATCTCTTTAATAGTGACCTCTTCTTTATCAATCTGAAGAACCTCTTGTCCAGGTGCATGCCCGACAGCTTCTGCAGACGGTGTGTACACCCGCAGATATTCGCATGGCAGTTGATAGACACTGCCATCATCAAAGCTGACTTCAAGAATACTGGAAACCTGATGCAGTTTGATTTCAGTAGGCCAGGTATTGCTGGATTTTACAGTTAAGCGCATGGCGGGTTATTGGTTATGTGGTTTTTAGAGTGTAAGCTTCATATCAACTTATCAACAACTTAAATTGATGTATGTTGGCAATAGTGACCGAAGGAAAGTCAACCGTTTTTAAAATATTGAAATGCTTATCTTGCGTGACAATATAATCTGCTCCAGCGGTAATAGCGCAATCGACAAATTTATTGTCATCACTATCTGCCTTTATTAAGTCCCACTTATAATAAACAGTAGTTTGCTGCACGTTCGGCAATGCAAGCAAGGCTCTAGTGATGTTTTTAGCAACAGCGGGACTAAATTTTCGACCGATTATTTCTTCATACTCCATCAATATTTCATTGCTTATATACAAATCAAAAAAATTATTTAGCAGGCTTTGAAAAATCCAGTGGTATTGTGATTTTGAAGAGATTGAAACCAATAACACATTAGTATCTAAAATAATTTTTAACTTATTCACTCAACCAGGCATCCATATCTTTTTCAGTATAAGCTCGCTCTTGCCAGATTTTGTCGGCTTCTTTTATAGCTTTTTTGGCAAAATAAGCAGCTAATACGGTTTTTAATTCTTTAAGCTCGGTATCTTTGAGATCGGTAGAATATAACTTTAAAATTTCATACTGCAAATTACTCAGTGTGTTGGTGTGCATGCTTATCGACCTGTAATCACTGTGATCTTATTAAAACCTGCATATTTTTTAAGTTATGCAGGCCGGGTTAGCGATAGCATAACCCGACATTTTGCTATTGCCAATTTGTTACAAGATTAATAACAAAAGGCATGTATTCGCAGCTCTTTTAAAATACCTACAAAATATAACGACTTAAATCTTCGTCTTCAGCAAACTCGGTCAAGTGTTGATCAACATAAGCGGCATCAATAACGATCGCTTTTTCAATAAGGTCGGGTGCGTTATAGGAAATTTCTTCCAGTAACCGTTCCAGCATGGTATGTAAGCGCCGCGCACCAATGTTTTCGGTTCTTTCATTCACTTGCCAGCCCAATTCGGCAATGCGCTGAATACCATCGGTAGCAAAGGTTAACGACACGCCTTCGGTGGCCAGCAAGGCTTCATATTGTTCAGTTAAGGAGGCATTAGGTTCTGTCAAAATGCGTACGAAATCATCCGCAGACAAGGCACTTAGCTCAACGCGAATAGGAAAACGGCCTTGTAGTTCGGGAATCAGGTCGGAGGGTTTGGCAACATGAAATGCGCCTGACGCGATAAACAAAATGTGATCTGTTTTGATGGTGCCGTATTTAGTGCTGACCGTGCTGCCTTCAACTAACGGCAACAAATCCCGCTGGACGCCTTCACGCGATACTTCACCGCCACCGCCGCCCAATTCAGAGCGCTTGCATATTTTGTCTATTTCATCCAGAAACACAATGCCGTTTTGTTCTACGGATTCTACCGCACGCAGCCTGATATCATCTTCATTAACCAGTTTGGCGGCTTCATCTTCCTTTATGGATGCCAAAGCTTTTTTAATGGACATTTTGCGTGATCTGGTTTTATCCGAACCCATGCTTTGGAACATGCCTTGCAATTGACTGGTCATTTCTTCCATGCCGGGAGGTGCCATAATTTCTACGCCCATAGGCGCAACATGCACATCAATTTCAATTTCCTTATCATCCAGAGTGCCTTCGCGTAATTTCTTGCGCATTTTTTGACGGGTAGATTCTTCCGAGTCAGACAACATGCCGGCATCTGCTCTGGGTAATAAAATGTCCAACACTTTATCTTCGGCCGCATCGTAGGCTTTGGATTCAACCTTGTCCATTTCTGCTGTCCGCGTCATTTTGACGGCAGTATCGACCAAATCCCGAATGATGGATTCAACATCCCGACCGACATAGCCCACTTCAGTAAATTTGGTGGCTTCTATTTTAATAAAGGGGGCATTTGCCAAGCGTGCCAAACGGCGGGCAATTTCGGTTTTACCAACGCCGGTAGGGCCAATCATTAAGATGTTTTTGGGCGTAATTTCATCGCGTAAAGCAGGATCAACCTGCTGGCGACGCCAACGGTTTCTTAGTGCGATAGCGACAGATTTTTTGGCACTGGCTTGACCAACAATGTGTTTGTCCAGCTCACTTACAATTTCTTTTGGAGTCATGTGTGTCATGCTTTTACTCGTTAGGTTCGGCGTCTAGTTCTTCTATGCGCAAATTATGGTTGGTATAAATACAGATATCAGCGGCTATATTTAAAGACCTTTCAACAATTTCGCGAGCACTCAGGTTGGTGTTTTCCAGTAAGGCGCGTGCCGCCGCTTGGGCAAAAGCGCCGCCTGAACCAATCGCCATCAAGTCAAATTCGGGTTCGATAACATCGCCCGTGCCGGAAATAATTAACGAGGTTCTGGCGTCGGCAATAGTCAACAATGCTTCCAGTTTGCGTAAGGCACGGTCTGTACGCCAATCTTTAGCCATTTCAACGGCTGCTCTGGTTAGATTGCCGCGATGTTTTTCAAGTTTGCCTTCAAAATGCTCAAATAAGGTGAAGGCATCGGCCGTTGCACCGGCAAAGCCGGCAATGACTTTGTCATGATACAGGCGGCGAACTTTACGCGCGTTGCCTTTCATGACGGTATTGCCCAAGGTGACTTGGCCATCGCCGCCAATAACAACTTTGTCGCCCCGACGAACTGAAAGTATGGTTGTTCCTCTAAACACTTTTATATCCTAAAATTACGAAATACATAATCTTAATTTTACATGGTATCAATTTAAAATGTCCATTAGTTAACGGGCTATCTATTACCATAAATGTAGTGTGGCAAAAATAAAGCATGACAAAAGCGCCGTGTAAGCCCTATCATTTTCGTTTTTTCCAGCTTGATTCGCCGTATAACTTGCGGCATAAGGTTTAAAGCATGTCGATTTGTTCTGTTTCATCTTTTAAATTCAGCTTGCTTGTGAGTGTTATGTTGGCTGGATGCGCATCCACACGGCAAATTGCCATTGATTATCCCTCGGCTCAGGCAAATGATCCCCAATCTGCGCAATTAACCCAGTCCCATCAATTTCAACCGTTACCAGGTTTTCAGGTCATTGATGGCGATGATTACTACGTGCGCTTGATTTCGGATTTTGATTTTAAAGGTGATAATGCCTCAAAAAGCGGTTGCAGTAATATGACGCCTTCTTACGAGAAGGGTGATTTGTCTTCTGCGCTTATTTTTACGGTACGCAATGAGGGTCTCAAATTTAATAATGAAGCGCCAGGTTTTTCTTATCAGGCGACATCAGGCAAATGTAATTTTAAATTTGATGCCAAAAAAATCACCCTGACTCCTTGGATGCGTCTGGATTTAGGCAAGGAAACGCTCGTTGATTATAGTTTTATTTCCAGTGCCAACAGTGATGTGGATGTATCCGGTTTGGTCGGTGATGTGACAACGGCCAGCAATTTATTGGCGTTAACCGGTGTGGGTATGGGCGTTGCCGTAGTAGGGCAGTTTGCAGGGCAATGGGCGAAAAGCAATCCGGTTGCTACCTCCACGCCAGCGCCTACGTCAGTAAAGCACAGTTCAGAGTCGCATTCATTACCGGCTATTGTCACTTTTTCGGGTAAAACCGGTGCGCTTAATTACACTATTTTTAAGGTTTATGCCGTGGCGGAAGGCGGTATTAATCTACTGGGTTCGGATACCCAGCCGCTGGGCGAGCTAAAAATTTATCCGGAAATTATTCCGTCTTTGTTGTTAAAGACAACGCCTGAGGGTATTCCTGATGCGCGGGATTTATCGCTGGAAGAAATAGGCTACTCACCCATTAAATCAGGCGCGGGTGAAGTGAAGTTGTTGCAACTGATTGAAGAATCAAAGCATCCGGCGAAACCTAATTTAAAGCCCAACTGGAATAACTACGAAGAAGTGGAGGGTAATTGCCGAAAAATAAAGCTGGTCATGAAGGATTTGGGTTTTAATAAATTTGATCGAAATGCCTTTATTTATTACTTTTTAGCCAATAACAGTGATTGGAAAAATTACAACACGCCGCCGCAAAAAGCGATGAGTGGCGAGATTCAGCTAAAGGTTATGGAAGGTTATCGCAGCAAGGATTTTGGTTTGTGCCTGATGGCGGATGATTATGCGGTTATGAAAGCCATGGGCTTACCGGTCAATTTACCGGCAGATTGGAAACAGATTGAAGACTCGGGTCAGAAAAAAGAACAGTTTTTTACACCGCTTAAATCGATTGAGCGGCAACTGATTTCGGTACTTAAAAACCCCAACAAGAGCGAAATGGAGCAGCAGTTGTTTCCTTTGTTGGCGACCGCCACCAATGGCGATGGTAGTGTTTTGTTGCAAAATCATTTGGGTGATTTTGGTTTGGAGAAATTATTGGCTCCGCCATCGGTGGAGTCTCTTCTTCTACCTATACCCGCTTCTGCAACTGGAACAATACCCAATCCCACTGAGGTAATTCCGCCAGCACCCGCAATGTCTGCGCCTGTAGCTACGCCTGCACCAGCTCCTATTCCAGGGAGTGGTGTTATTGTTAGCGCACGCCAGTTGGTGCAAGTGTTTGCCGGATTATCTATTAACGAACTCAGTTGCGCCCGTATTCTTTCTGATCAACAGGGTAAGGCGGCGGCTAATGGCGGTATTTTGTTATTCACGACTAAAGAAGGCAGTCCACGTGCCAAAGGCGGAGCCATGGAATTTGAATTTTCGGGCGGAAAAATTAACCGTATTGCTTTTCAATTGCCCACTTATCGGGATTTTGAGCAGGATGTGCTGGATCATCCAGAGGTCGGTGGCTGTCGAATTGAGCCGGCTTTTTTGAATAAATTACATTAAAAACTTGACAATTTTACTAATTAGGAACATAAAATAAAGTTTGCCTAATTAAACCGGTTGCGTGCAGGGTTAATTAACCAAACATCATTACTGCTCAAACTCATAGTAAACTTGCCTTAAAGCTAACCTAAAAGCAATTCTCCCTGCCCCCGCTAAACGTCCAAAAAACCGGCTACCAACTTTAGACGGGACAAGCAAAAAGGCTTAACCGTCAATACGGTTAACTTAATGATAAAGCATTAAAAGAGACCGTTCGCTGAGCGGAGTCGAAGCGAGTTGTCCGCTTCGACTCCGCTCAGCGAACGGTTTAACCTTAAACTGTCCCGCCTTAAGTAGGTAGCCAAAAAACCAACTATTATTTGCAGAAGGAGTCTCAAATGAAGACGCACTATTCACTAAACTGGCTTGGTCGCTGGCTTATTATTCCCCTTGGTATTATTTTGTGTGCCATGCCTGTCAGGGCGACTGACAAACCAACTGCAGAAACCCCGTCCTCGACCGCCATTTTGTACGAAAGCGCTATAGCCTTTCGCATGTTGGCGGCTGTGAACATGGAAAAAGCGGCCGACAAATACAAAGGTACGCAACCGCTCGCCTGCGTGCTAAAAACAGACGCTTGGCGAAAAACGCCGCAAATATGGAAAACCTTTTTTAGCGGTGCCTTCGTCATCGGTGGCAACGCCAATTCGGCCAGTCCGGTCTTCGCATTCTACAACCCGCTTTTCGACGGCGTACTGCTGACACAGTGGCAGTTGACGCCTGACCCCAAGACCGGCGGCATCATCATAGCGGCAGCTTTCGCCAAAGGCTCTGATCTGCGTGGTGCAACAGTGCCTGCGAAAGATGCCGTATCGGCAGCCTGGATAGACAGCAAACGCACGCCGCCAGTCGCGCTTGCCCAAGCGTTACAGCAGTTCATTACCGATTTTGAAGTGCTCTACCCGCCCGCAGGCACGTCTGTGGCAGCGTTAGATACCACGCCTGCGGGTGCCGCGCATCTGGCCGTTATGGCCGCTCAGGGCGCGTATAATGACGAACTCCTCGCCCTGTTGCAAGAGGAAAAGTATCGCAACGTGAATGACGTGATCCGATCTTTTCGCGCCTTTCTGGCAGCCGGTGATCGGGCGAAGCTGGCTGAGGGCTTTCCCGCAAGTAATCCGCTTCCGCTCGATAAACTGCTGGAACTGCCACAAGCGGTTCGGAAGGAGCTCGTACCCGTGTACGTTGCGATGACCGACACCACTTGGCTTATCTTCCTGGGTGTTCCATGGCTGCCACAGTTTCTGGGCATATTGGATGTGACCGGTGACCAGCACATCTGGCATATTCGTTCGTTTGGTTTTTACGATCTGGCGAATCCGCTGTTGAGACAGTTACCCTCTAACCAGAAGGTGCTCCCATGATACTGCTCCGTTCATTATTACTTTGCCTCTCCTATGCGTTACTCTTCCAACTTGCAGGATGTGCGAGGGCACCTGAAATACAATCCGGTAATACATCCACCTCCGTGCCAGAGGACGCCGATAAAAAATCTTCAGGAAACTCCTCGCCCGAGAACGGCAGCCCGAAGGACGTAGCTAATAAGTTGGATCTACCCAAAAAGGCGGCCCAAGCAGCGGGCGATTTTGTCAAGGGTGGTGCAACAGCACTTGGAGGGACTTCGGACACTGTTGCTCCCATTGCGGGGGCAGCCGCCAATACTTTTAAGGCTGTAATCGCCGGTGCAAATATCGTGGACTCCTACAATAAGGGGGGTGTGCCGGCTGCTGTCGAGACAACGGCTATCGAAGGTTGCAAGCATGTCGCATCCGGCTATGTCACATCGATAGTAACCACGGCCGTGACCACAACCGCAGTGGCTTATGGTGCTCCGGTGGTGGCGGTGGGTGCTGTTGCTGCTGTGGCTGGACTTGGTACACGCTATATTGTGGGCAAGGCCGTTGAAGCGGCAGGGCCTTATGTCAATAAGGCTGTCACGGGTGCAGGTAACGCAGTCGGTAACGCCGTAATTGAGACTGTAACCACTAAAGACCCTACTTATCAAGGTGTGGCGAACGATACTCCGAATCTTCCTGACTATGCGGGGCAAGCCAAGGCCGCACAGGCTGCGCAAGATGCACGGGATGCAAAGGCTGCCGACGATGCTGACCGAGCTGCTTACCAAAGCAACCGGGCCTTCAACGACATGCTCAATCAAGCGGCGAAAAACATGACAAGGCCGTTGACGAAACCGCCGATTATTCCTCAACCTCCCATCCCACAAATTCCGAGGTCTCCTTGTGCTGGCCACATAAATTAACTGGCGGTTAAGGCCTGGTCGGGTTAACAGCTTTATCGTTAACCCGACATTTACGTTTTTTAAGGTGTTGGGGGGGCAAACGTTTACGGTTGCGGATTTTTAATAAATTAAAAAAGGCCGTGGGGAGTCGCTATTTTTGAGTAAAGATTTCCCTTGCTCCCAGCGTGAAAATCCTCAAAAATACCGCGACAAATTAGATTGCTACGCAAGCCCCAGCCGTCCTGGTCACTCGCTCACCACCCAACAAGGGGTGGTTCACATGCTCTCCAATGACTCGACGTGATTTCGTAAAGCCTGCATTTTCACGCCGCAAAGAACGCTTTGTGAAAACACATGCACTATCACTTCTGGGGGCTACTCGACTCCTTGTCTCGCAGCGAATGTAGCTTGGGTTAGCGATGGTGTAACCCAACATTTACAAGCTGTTGTGACAGTTACCCCCTAACCAGAAGGTGCCCCCATGATACTGCTCCGTTCGTTATTACTTTGCCTCGCCTGTGCGTTACTCTTCCAACTTGCAGGATGTGTGAACGGGGAATTGAAAGAAGATGCTGACCGAGCGGCCTGGAACGACAGGCTCAAACAAGCCGCGAAAAACATGACAAGGCCGTTGACGACACCGCCGAATATTCCCCAACCTCCCACCCCACAAATTCCGAGGTCTCCTTGTGGTCACATAAATTAACTGGCAGTTAAGGCTTGGTCGGGTTAACAGCTTTATCGTAAACCCGACATTTACGTTTTTTAAGGTGTTGGGAGTGTCCAACATTTCGGTCAGGGTTGCACCCCCGCAGACTTTGAAATAACCTGCGATGGAGCGGAACGTACATGACACAGTTGGGCATCTGTAGGGGCGAATTCATTCGCCCCAAGCGGGATACGCGCTATTTGATTGATGCTTTTATTTCAGTGCGTTCTGAAGAGATTTTAAAGAAAAAGGAGATTACTAATGAAGATTGAAAGAAAAATCAGTTTGCTGTTCTTGGCATTTTCGCTCTGTTTATCGTTAGGCGCCTGCGTACCTTCAATACGTATGAAGCAGGAAGCACTGGCGAAGGGCGATATGAACAAAGGATCGGTCGTCGTTGGCACAGTCAGCAACAATCGGGGTGATGAGGGTGGCAAGAATTTCGAGTTGTTAGGGAAAGTTCGTGGAGGCTATGGAAATCCCTTCGCTTTAACCACGGAATCAGGAAGAGGTATAGATGTTGTATTAAAGGAAGTCGCCAAAACATCCCTGGAACATAGCGGCTATTCTACCCAACAGGTTGTAGGAAAATCTTTCCACCTGAATATTGATGTGCTCAATTTTTGGTGTGATGGCTATATAGACTATAAGATAGCAGCAGAGATAAAGGCAACGCTCATTAATCCAATGGATGGAAAATTACTTGCCCAAAAAATCATTGCCGTACAAAAGGGCTTTGCCATTCCCATGGGCTATAGCCCCATGTATGAAGCCTTTGATGAGGTTATTAACGACATGCAAAAACAGCTCCTGGCCTTCATACAGTCTCAGGAATTCCAACATGCAGCTAAATCATAACCGGAAGCAGGCCTTGCAAAATAAAACTATTAGCCCAAGGTAATAAGGCATGTTTTTGATTTTCTTGATTGCCAGACCTTATGTTTGCCGTTGTTTGTTAAAACGGATCATTTTCTGTTAGAAATACAGCGCTCCTTCAGACTTACTTATCACTTGTAAGGGGCTTAACGCACCAACCCTTCGGAGGTTTTATGAACACATGTAGTTCTCCCCACAGTTATCGCCTGGTTTCGCGCAGCATGTTCTGCTGGCTGATATTGATGTCGGTACTATTTTTCGGCTCACTTCAACGCCTGCATGCGCAAGACTCACAGGTTCGTGACGACATCGCTAACCGGTTAAATATAGCAATAGAATCAAAAAATGAAAGCAAAATAGGAGATTTGGCAAGAGAAGCAGCAGATGCCAATATTAATCCTGCTGAATTTCAAGATATGATCAAAAAGAATAATGCAACTCTTAACGACTATAAGAATAATGAGGCCAGTGCAAAGACAGCATACAACGTAAACTCCCAGTTCTTGTTTGACTTTGACAAAATTCTTCAAGACAAGAAAGTTGCCATGAAGCAGGAAGCTTTCAACAAACTTGCGCGGACGTATTTCGAACAACAGATTCCAACTCCCCCCGATCGAACTAAGCCGCTTAGAGAAAATGTTACAAATGCTTTGCCGGGCCAAATTGGTAAAGTATCGCAAGCGATAATCGACTTTGGAAAAGTAGTCAAGAAAGGCATGAAAGACATCGAGGATTTTAAAAATGAGAAGAATGAAGCAATTAGGATAAACAATGAACTGGAAGTAACAATTCCCGATTTGCTGGAAAAGGATCGGTTAACGTTAGAAAAAGAGTTGGATGGATACCTGAAAACCTTCAATGATCAATACAACGACAGGATAAAACAAAACGATTTGAAAAAGGCGAGGGACGAGAAGGACAAACTGGAGAAGGACAAGCAGGACAAGAAGGACAAACTGGAGAAGGACAAGCAGGACAAACTGGAGAAGGAGAAGGACAAGCAGGACGCCGAAAAGCCTAAGTCGCCCGAGAATACACCCACTAGCGACAGTGGTGAAAAAACCGTGTTCAAGGGCTATGTGGGTGACACCAGCGGCAAGGAAAAGATTAGTCTCACGGAGATCACAGACAAGAACGGCAATGTCAAAACTGTTTATACCACCACAGACAGCAACGGAAAGGTCACCGATGTCAAAACCTACAACAAAAATGGACAGTTGGTGCCCGAGACCAACCCAATTCCACCACCTGACGCAACCAAGGATGACTCCAAGGACAACTCCGGCTCAGGTTCCGACCTAACTTCGCCACCCGCGTCAACTCCACCATACAGCTATGGAGGGGGGTGTACAAAGAGTATCTCTAGCAGTCAGACATCCAACATACTCAACCAAACTGCGAAAACCATAGCGACGCCGCTGACGAAACCGCCGATTATTCCTCAACAACCTCCCATCCCACAAACACCGAAGTGTGCTGGCCACATAAATTAACTGGAAGTTGAAGCTTGGTCGGGTTAACAGCTTTATCGTTAACCCGACATTTACTTTTTTTAAGGTGCTGGGTGTTCAAACGTTTCGGTCAGGGTTGCAAATCCGACCGGGTTTGAAAACAAGCCCGGCAACACTGGTTAGGATGGTTGATTTTTTCTATAATAGGACTTACGCATTGACAGGGTCGATTTAAGCGTTTGTCAGACTCATTTTCCGTTAGAAATACAGTGCTCCTTCAGACTCATTTAGCATTGGAAGAGGCGGCAGCTTGCGTAGATTAAAGTCTTCGATTAAAATTAAACTGATTTTTCTTCGGTCTCAGATAGCGAATGGTGAGTTATTTTTAATGGTTACCGGATTTTATGTTAATTACACACTTCTGACGTTAGCCATAACGAAATTTGTTTTCCGCTAATTTATAACTCACCATTCGCTATTAAAATCCGATAAAACCATAATTATTTTTCAAGCAATATCAATATGTTGAGATAAATCAATTAATAAACAATTGGTTATACAATTACTTTAAAATCAACGTACTACAAAATAAGCTAAAAAACATCATGTCCACGCACCTATTGCATTCGAGAGGCAAACGAGATGCTGGCATGAAAAAATTATCACAATATTTCCAATAAAACCCACTTTTCGCTATTAACTATAACCAATTGTTATTAAAGAATAATATTTTGATTTTAATAGGGTTACTCAAAGTCAAACTCCTTAAAATTCAATAAATTACGTCCCCAAAGAGCGAATAATGGGATAAAAGTTAATTAATTAATTGATTTTGTTTAATTTTTAATTATTTATTTAAGATTTTTAAGGGCGAATGGTGAGAAATAAAATCATTTTTATTCATATGGTTATAAGTCCGACAGTCTCCTAGCAACTGAATTAATTCACTTTATCAAACAATACCTAAGGAAAACAGACCATGAGAAACGAGAACAGTAACAAAAAAATGATAATGAGCCTCTGCATACTTTCAGCAGGGGCACTTTTGGGAGCTGCAGCTCTCGCGTCGGGCACTCCTCCACCAACTTCCGTCCCCGATTCGCCAGGATATACCCCTTACAATCCAGCTAGTGCCTCGTTGATCGAGACTAGGGCGGCCAACCAGCGCTTGATTGACAAGCGGTTAAAAAAAGTCCAGCACGCGGATTCTGATTCCTGGTTTCAAACCCCGTCGGCTTTTGGAGAGTACTGGTTCAACGCCACCCGCGATAAACGTCAGGATGGCTTTGGCTCATCTTTGAATAGCGGCGTCATCGGCATGAATTTCCAGACGAAGGGCGACGTAGGTATCGGTCTGCAGCTTAACTATGGCTCGAACGGCGGAAATGCAAACATTGCGGGCTCCACTTTCAATAACGACTCCAATAACGTTGGGTTGACGCTTTCGGCCATGAAGAGCTTTGGCTGGTTCTTTATGGGTTTATCAGGCGGCTATGATTACAACAATTCCTGGTTGACTACTCCTGTTGGCGCACGATTGACAACCCGCGTCGATGGTTACAACCTGGCTCCCTTTATCGGTGCCATGTATGCAAAGGGCAACTTCTCTGCGTCCGTGGCACCGACCCTTGTGATGCGCTGGCAGGCATTCGAGAACAATACCCCGCCCAATGACAGATCCTCTGACAGGACGTTTGTGCTAATGAATCAAGCGGCCTACAACGTAACGCAGAAACTGGCAGTAGCCATGACCGCTAACTGGACCCGCGTCATTGATAATTATCCTACGCGCCAGCCGCAATTATATGCAAGTAACAATTGGTTCACCATCGGGCCCAAGATAAACTACAACTTCACCGAAAAATTCTACGCGTATGCTGCATACACCATAGATCTTGGCAGCCAAACCTATGACAACCAACAGGTTACAGCAGGGGCAGCCTTTAACTTCTAAGTCGTGGGACGGAACATCCGTCTTCAGTTAACCTGCCCGGAGAGTGGCTCTCCGCGCAGGTTTTTTTTGCTGCCGAAGCAGCTTGGTCATGGGGTAGTCGTGGTTTTGTTGACTGTCGCCGCACAATTTACTGAGGCCGTCGCATCAGAGCAGCACAAGGTTAGTCCAGGGCGGGTGCAGGCAGCGGATTATTTTTTTGCTGACGCCATCAGTTCGGATTATGGTTGGGGAAGGTCTTTGCGTGGCTGGGAGGCTACCAGCCTGGCCGTTCAGGCGACGCTGGCGGAATGGCAGTCGCCGCTACAACTGAAACCAGCACTGACAGTGCGTGATCCATCACCCGTTGGGCTAAAGCAATTTCTGGCACAACTGCCTAGAGCTGATATTGGCAAGACTCAGGTGATTTATCTCGCAGCCCAGCACACACAGCGTGGTGACTGGCAATTCACCGGAAACGTAAACGCAGATATTACCTGGAACGATCTTTTGCAATCGACACCACCCTTGCCTCCCTTCCGCGTAGTTATCCTTGATATCTGTCATGCTGCCGTTGTTGCTACGTTGCCCGTATGGACTGAAAAAATGGCGGCGGCGACAACCTTACTCGCCAGCGGGTCTGATGAATATACTTGGGAACTTGATTTCTCAAACCGTCAACCGGTGGATCTGCCTGCTCAATTTCCCGCAGCCACTGCCTGGCTGAAACGCCACCTCCCGGTAACGTGGGATGGTCGCTTGAGTTATCTGGGACTAATATGGGTACAGGCCTTTCTCCAGACATCACATCCACCGCAAACAACCGACGACTGGCAGGCATTTTTCAGGCGCTGCATATTAGAATCACTGCGCTTTCAGGAAGAGGCATCTCGGCAACGTGCCTCAACGGTGAGTCAATTTCCGGCAGTGCCTTGAAACGACACCGCTATAGAGTATATTCCAATACGCGATGCTCAACTTTATTACCCTCGGTTCGCTAATTTTTATAACAATATGATTATTAAGGATTGTTTTTTGCTAATTTGCTAAAAAACAACACATCAGCCCATTGTAACCAAATGAATCTATTGAACTTTAAAAAAATGAGCGAACCGAGGGTTATTAGGTGTAAAAAGGTGGCATAACACGCCTGTCTGTCGTAAAGTCACCAGTAGAAAATAAACAATAGCTGGAGGTGTGTCATGCCATTAGAAGACTTTATCATTTATGTTTATTGCTGTGTAGCGGATATTTATCCTCAAGTTGTCGATACTCCACTCCGGCGCCGAGGATTTGATCCCAAGTTGACGGATAGCGAGGTGATTACCCTGGAAATCGTTGGCGAGTTTTTAGGCAAAGATCAAGATAAGGGGATTTGGCGGTATTTCAAGAATCATTGGCACGCGTGGTTTCCGAATTTAGGATCACGGGCGAATTTTGCCAAGCAGTGCGCCAATCTATGGGCGATAAAGCAACGTATACTGAAGCATTTATCAATAGAATTAAACGGTTATGGCGACCCCATTCACTTGGTTGATGGTTTTCCGATGCCCGTTTGCCGAATTATCCGAGCGCCTAAAAGCGAATGCTTTCAATACGAAGCCGGTTATGGCTATTGCGCGGCCAAGGACGAATTTTACTACGGATTTGAAGGGCACATCATCATCACAAGGAAGGTGTCATCAGCGGCTATACCTTTGCGCCCGCAAACGTAGACGAACGCGATGTCCTATAAGACATGACAGACGGCATACATGGCTTATTGATTGGCGACAAAGGGTTTATCAAACCTTTTTTAAAGCAAGAATTGTCCGAACACGAGATTGATTTGCAGACTCCGTTGCGAAAAAACATGATTGA
>JBAXTQ010000058.1:0-17615 GCA_037130115.1 Methylococcaceae bacterium | reverse complement strand
AATTATAATGAAATTCTACCCTAAATTGGTAAAGCATTCTTCGGAAATCACCTAACGTGGACGTGCGCATTGTCGCGGCGACCCATCGTTCATTACGTGAAGAAGTAAAAAGCGGTCATTTTCGTGAAGATTTGATGTACCGCTTGCGGGTTGTTCCCATCTTTATCCCGCCCTTACGTGAACGCCGCGAAGATATTGGTTTATTACTCTGGCATTTTATCCATCTGCATAATGCGGATAATGTTAGAAAAATAGAAAAAATCGAGCCTCAAGCCATGCGGATATTATTGGATTATGCGTGGCCGGGAAATATCAGAGAGCTGCATAATGTGATTGAATATGCTTTTGCAGTCGGTCGCGGTGTTACCTTGCGATGTTCTGAATTACCGCCGGAATTTAGAGAGTCACGCATCACGGAAACACGCTTTAGCGCACAGCCATTAAGTACGCAACCGCAACTACAAACACCCGAGCAAGAAGCCGCTGCAATCCGTCAGGCACTGGAGACCAGTCATGGCAAGATTACTCCGGCCGCCCGCTTGTTGGGCATGAGTCGAGCCACATTCTGGCGTAAACGCAAGACTTATGGTGTGTGAAAGCCGTGTAGGGTGCGCATCGCGCACACCATACACATCATTTTAAAGATATTAATTCACCACGAAGACACGAAGACACGAAGTTCACGAAGAAAAACCAAAGAAAAATCTTCGTGTTCTTCGTGTCTTCGTGGTGAAATGTCTTAAGCCGTGTAGGGTGCGCATCGCGCACCACAACCATGCCAGAGCCAGAAATCCTGCTGTTTTGGTGCGCGATGCGCACCCTACCACTTCGTTTTTTTAATCTTGTTGTGCTTGCGGCTTTGCAGCTTGTTCAACGAGATGAACGCTTGGTGCGCGGCGTTTACCCACGTTTTTCTTGTCCCGGTGGCGTATTTTAACTTTTTCCGCTGCTACTTTTTTGGGTTCTATTTTGTTTTTTATACCGGCCGCTTTACCGGATGCTTTCAGTTTTTTGGGGCCTTTATATTTGCCTTCCAGTTCTTTAATGGTGCGGCGTTTAAATTTCTGTTTCAAGAAACGTTCAATACCTGACATTAAATTCCATTCGGTGCTTTTTACCAAGGCGATGGTGAGTCCCAGTTCGTCAACCCGGCCGGTACGGCCTATCCGGTGTATATAGTTGATGCCGTTTCTGGGGACATCAAAATTGATAACCAGATTGATGCCTTTGATGTCCAAGCCACGCGCGGCAAGGTCTGTCGCCACCACGACTTTAACTTCACCCTCACGGAACAATTGCATCATGCGGTTGCGATCTTTTTGATCCATTTCGCCATGCAATACGCCGACCCGGAGTTTTTGCCCCCGCAACGGGCCGCGCAGTAAATCGGCCTGTATTCTACTGTTGGTAAATACCAGTGCTTTGTCGTAGGTTTCGTTAAGCAGTAACCAAGCCAACAGTTTTTGTTTGTGATCATTATCGTCGGCGACGATAATTTGCTGCTCAATATTGCGATGACCATCGTGCAGTGTGTTTAAGGCAACCACTTTATGATCTTTCAGAATCTTGTCAGCCATTTTGATCACGCCAAAATGGGTTAACGTGGCAGAAAACAACAAGGTTTGCCGGTCGGTATTACAGCTTTTGGTGATGGTTAATACATCTTCACTAAAGCCCATGTCCAGCATACGGTCGGCTTCATCCAAAATCAGGATTTCAAGATTGCTGAAGTTGGGTATTTCCTGTTCCATGAGTTCCAGAACACGGCCGGGCGTTGCAATAACCAGTTCCGTATTTCTGCGCAGCATGTTTTGCTGTAGTCTAAAGTCATCACCACCGGTAATAATACCGATGCTAAGGTCGGTAAACTCAATTAACTGCTGACATTGTTTAAAGATTTGTTGCGCCAGTTCACGGGTGGGTGCCAGTATGAGTGCGCGTGTACCGGGTTTGCCGGAAGATAAAGTCAGTAGATGATGCAGGGTCGGCAATAAAAATGCTGCGGTTTTGCCGCTGCCTGTTTCGGCACTGACCAGCAGGTCTTTGTGTACCAAAGCCAACGGAATGGCCTGTTGTTGCACAGGGGTCGGTTGCTCAAAGCCCAGCTTTTTGACTGCCCTAAGCAGGGGTTCAGCGACTGATAAGCTTGAGAATGATAGCGAAGTGTCTGTAGGAGTAGGCTGCATTAATTTTGAGTAGTTGTTGCGGTTACGCAGAGGATAAATGACGAATTTTTTTGTCATTATAAACTTTTTGTTATAAGGCGTTATGATTTAAATCAACAGGACAGTCGCCTTTGCATTGCTAATCAGCTTTTAACTGGTAAGCTTTGCCTTGAAAAGGTGATTGTATAAGGTCAAACTATTTAATTTTATACCGTTCCCCCACTGTTTTTTAATACGCAAAAAGGTAGAGACTATGATACCGATTAGAGATACTGCGCCCTGTTTACATAAGCCTTATGTAACATGGGGAATAATAGCGGTCTGTACCAGCATTTTTATCGCTATGAAATTAATGCCCGACCCGTTGGCTCTTAGCCTGCTAAGTCGCTTTGGTATGGTGCCGATTCGTTATTCAGTGGCCAATGCGGGCGTGCCTTTTGACGGCTATCTATCGTTTTTGACCAATTTGTTTTTACATGCAACGTGGACACATCTGCTGGTGAATATGTGGTTTATGTGGATTTTTGGCGATAATGTTGAAGACAGAATGGGGCGTTTGCCGTTTTTAATTTTTTATTTGGTGTGTGGGGGCTGTGCGACGCTTCTGCAATGGTATTTTGATCCCTTGCTTGATATTCCGGTTATTGGTGCTTCGGGTGCGATAGCGGGCGTGTTGGCGGCTTATTTTTTTCTGTATCCGCTTGAGCGTGTCATTGTATTTTTCCCGCCGATGGTCTTTCAAATACCCGCCATCGCCTTTTTAGGTGTGTGGGTTTTGTTACAGTTGGATAATGCAACCACCGCCATCATTTTTAAAGGTACGACGATAGATGTTGCCTGGTGGGCTCATTTAGGCGGCTTTGTTACCGGGTCTGTTTTGTATCGGCTTTTTCTTAAAGACAAGAAAAATGAAGTAATCTGACTGCTTTAAGGTATAATTTTCAGCTTCAAAAAGTATGGCTTTTTGACAAAAATAATTGCAGTCAGTAAATTTTGCTGATTAATAAAGGCCTTTTAAAGTATTCAGGAAATTGAAAGTAATTATGAAAAAAATTAATGTTGCGTTGGTAAGGCTACTTCAGTTTGTGGTTTTTGTACTATTTACATTCATGGTAATCGCTTATTTTGCCGCTATGGTTTTACTGCCGTTAGATGCAATTGCATTGTTGATTAAACTAATGGGTGTCGTCGGACTTCATGGTTTTATTGGCGCTTTGATTGCCATTCCGTTGGTCGGTTATTTATGCTTGGTGGTGTACAAAATACCCGGACTTTGCAAAATGGTGGTTGATACCGGTATTGATCTGGTCAAAAATGCCAAATTAAGAGTTGAAGGCTTTAATGCAATCGCTGAAGCGTTAAAAGCTTAAGCTTAAGTTTTTAAGCATAAAAAAGGCGTGCCGTTTTCGGTACGCCTTTTTTTATGCCTGGTTAAAAGTCGCGTCGGGTTAGCGATAGCGTAACCCGACAAATCGAAGTATCTTAAAGATATTAATTCACCACGAAGACACGAAGAACACGAAGAAAAACCAAAGAAAAATATTCGTGTTCTTCGTGTCTCGGCAATTGCTCCTGAGTTGCTTTACCTCCTGCATCCATGCAGTCGTTCGTGGTGATATTTTTTAAAATTTTTCAGTGCTGTGCATGTCTTAATTTTCAAGGCACGCGCACGGCATGCCCTACAGAAAATAATGTCGTTTAATCAACGAAGGTCTCTATATTTACCACGGAGATACGAAGTTTTCTTTCTTCGTGTTCTTCGTGTCTTCGTGGTGAACGCTTTTAAACTTTTTCAGGATAACTTTTGTATGTAAAGCCCAGTGTTGCTTCCCAGTCATGCAGCATTGATAAAGAAACTCCATAGGCAAGCTCACCGGCAGTCAGTCCGGGGCTTAATTCATCGGCGGGTTCTTCCGTTGAAATGTTTGCAGGAATCAAATCAATACCGGCTTTGTGTGCGGCAATAACTTGTTGGTGTCCGTCTTTAATATAGATAAAGCCGTTACAGATAAAAACGCTGACGGGTTGGTTTTCTTGAGTGTCATCATTTGCGGGTTTGCCGGAAAAGTCTTTTATAGAGTGCGTCGGTAATAATTTTTTGGGTGTAATCCATAGCGATGAATACGACAGTTGGTTTGATCTGGCATCAAAGCAGTCCTTGATTTTTTGGGCAATCGCTTCAGGGGACGTGTAAGAGGTATCAATAATTAAGTCATAATTACCGTATTTTCTAAAGTGTACGTTATATAACTGGTTAAAACGCTGGTCTTCGATGCTTTGGCGTTTCAGGTTGTTTTCAAGCGTCACTTCCAGCGAGGGATTGTTTTCGTCATTGCGTGAGGCGTTAAATACCCGCTCGGCACCGACAACCGGATCAACGGACAAAAAAACTTTAAAAGCGCTTGGAATAAAGTGCCAAGCCAGACGGGAGTCCATAATTAAGTGATCTTGGGTTTTGCCGGTTTCAATTACATAAGAATCGATTTCATCATCAATGCTGCGGTCTGTTTGTGATATTTTATTCAGCTCCAGAGTGGTTAGGCCGCGTCTGGTTGCTATGGCGCGTTGTATGGTGCCGGTGCCAATAATGTCATAGCCGGTCAGCTGTTTTAGCGCAGTTGCCACGGAGGATTTGCCACTGCCAATATCGCCTGACATCACAATAATATTTTTCATATCCGATTAACCTTTCAAAAATCGCTATCCGGAAGCGACTGTAAAAAGCGCATATAGTAGCATTAATGCACCTATTAATACGCACTTGAGCAGGGTAATTTAGTGTAAAGCAGATGTTGTTGTCGACAATCTTAAGTACGATAAACTGACAGCTTGGGTTGTAGTTATTCACCTCCCCCTTTGAAAAAGAGGGATTGAGGGGGATTTATCTAATAAAATCTCCCCTAACCCCTCTTTTTCAAAGAGGGGGACTGAATGATTACCTTGGGTTTGCCGGGTGGCTCAATGGGCTTGAACCTATGGCCGACATTCCGCACCCAATCCAAGATAAAAATGATTTAAACTATACGCAGCGAATTATGTACTTTGGAGACTATCCATGAACGAGGAATCCCTTTACAGCAGTTCCAATTTAGATCATCTAGGCCTTGTCGCCGGTATGGTTGACGAATTAGGTTTAGTTGAGCTAATTGACGCCGTGATTATACAAGACCATGAACAACGAGTGGTATCGGTCGGGCAATGCGTCAAAGCCATGGTCTTGAACGGTCTTGGCTTTGTTAATCGCAGCTTGTACCTGATGCCCCACTTTTTCAAGGATAAACCCATCGGACGCTTGTTGGGTGAGGGCATAGAGGCTGAGCATCTCAATGATGACACCCTTGGACGTGCATTGGATACAATCTATGCATACGGTGCTGAACAGTTGTACGGCCAACTGGCGGCACAGTCAGTTAAACGATTGGAGCTATCCTGCGACATTGGTCATATAGACAGCACCAGTTTTCATGTTGATGGTGACTACAACAGTGACCAGGAAGCGTCGGAACAGATTATTCATATTACTAAGGGCTACAGCCGCGATCATCGTCCTGATTTGAATCAGGTGATATTGCAACTTATTACCGATAATCAGGCAGGTATACCTTTATGGATGGAAGCCTTGAGTGGCAACAGTAATGATAAAGAGAGTTTTCGGAAAACACTGAACGCACATTTGGAACAATTGCATGAAGGCGTCGGTCTTTCGTTGGTGGTTGCCGACAGTGCGCTGTATACGGCGAAAACATTGAAAGACCTGGGTGATTTTCCTTGGATAACGCGTGTCCCAGAAACTATTGGCGGCACTCGGGAATTGATTTTGGCGGTATCTGATGAGTGGATGATCGCTCAACCAGAACGAGCCTATACAGTTTTGGGGGCCACTTATGGCGGTGTCAAGCAGCGGTGGCTGGTCGTTTATACTCAAGGCGCTCGCGAGCGTGCCGAACAAACGGTAGATCGGCAACACTTGAAGAAAAGTGAAGTAGATTACAAAGCCTTCAGTGCATTGGCTAAACGAACATTTGCCTGTGTTGCTGATGCCGAAGCGGCCTTGGCAGCTTTGCAAAAGAAATTGAAGTTCGTCACCTTGCACGATTCGCAGATCGTCGAGATTAAACGTTTCAAAGGTAAGGGGCGACCCCAAAAAGATAGCGCTCCAGATACGGTCGGTTATCGTGTTGAAGCGGGGGTAGCCTCCATGCTCGACATGCGGCAGCGCAAAATTCAACAGAAAAGCTGCTTTATTGTTGCCAGCAACCAATTGGATGAAAACCAGCTCAGTAACGAAGATATGCTGGATCACTATACGCCTGGGCAACAAAAGGTCGAGCATGGCTTCCGCTTCTTAAAAGACCCCTGGTTTATGGCGAATACACTGTTTCTGAAGTCGCCAAAGCGCATCACGGTACTGATGATGATTATGACAATATGTCTTTTGGTCTATGCTGCCCTGGAATACCGTATTCGACAATCGTTGCAGCAGAACGAAGAAACATTTCCCACCCAGATAGGAACCACTACCGAAAAGCCAACTGCTCGTTGGGTATTTCAATTCTTTGCGGGTATCCATGTACTATTGATAGACAGTTGGCGAGAAGTCGTACTGAATTGCAATGAGCACCACCACCATTTGCTTAACCTGCTGGGTGAACGGTATGTCCACTTATATGCTGATTCCGAATATTTATATGCTGATTCTGGATAGCAGGGGTGCGGAATGTCGGCTATGGTATTATATTAAAAGATTATCACCACGAAGACACGAAGTTTTTTTCTTCGTGTCTTCGTGGTGAATATTTGCTTAACCTACAGGCCGCCTGTTCATAATGATCACCTCAACCATTTAAAAATAACATCACCATGATCGACTTTATTAGGTTAATTAAGAATAAGTTCGCCTTGATAGCGACGGATAAAGACGAGCTTGGCTTGTTTGCTTTTTTTGCGGTTTATTTAATGTCCTGGACACTGCTTTCAGGGCTTCTGCTGTTATCCTCAGAGTTGGATAGTATTGAGCAAGTGGTTTGGTCGCAAAGCTGGCAATGGGGTTATTACAAGCATCCACCGCTGCCTTCCGCCTTGCTGCATGCCTTAAACTCGCTGTTCGGCGAGCCTTCAGTTGGGTTGACGGTTTTCGCGGCACAAGGCTGTTCGGTGCTGGCGCTGTTTTATGTGTGGCTGCTGGCAAAAGAAATGCTGCCAAAAAAACAGGTGATTGTCGCCGTACTCATTACTTCGTTAATTGCTTATCACAATTCCAGAGCGTTTACGTTTAATCACAATACCGTTTCTTTGCCATTCACGGCGGCGGCCTTATATTATTTTTACTGCGCACTCCGGTGTCCCAAGTCGCTTTCAAATTGGCTGTGGCTGGGTATTGCCTGTGGCTTGGCGATGCTGACCAAATACAGTGCCATATTGATAATAGCCGGTTTTTTTGTATTTGTAATTTGGCAACGCTTATGGTCAGACACGCGCATTATTTTTGGCTTGCTCGTCAGTAGCATTATTTTTATGCTGGTCATTTCGCCCCATGTGCTGTGGCTGGTTGAGAATAACTGGATTCCGTTTACTTATATTCATGATAAATTGGCAGAATCAGACAGTAGACTGGGCATTCTTATGGGTTTTGTTGCCAACGTGATGGTTCGCTTGGTCTTTGCGTTACCGCTGCTGCTGGGAGTTTGGTTCTTTATCAAGAAAGGTACCATTAAGGTCGCGACGATTCCTGAGGCCGACTTGCCTGAATCAAACCATGATTTACGCTTCTTGCTGGTTGTTTTGTTAACGCCACTGATTTTAGCCATGATGGTGCCGCTGTTATCGGCAAGTCCGTTAAACAGTAATTGGGTGACCGCTTTTTTTCTGCCTTCGGGTATTTTGCTAACAAAATGCTTTTATAAGCAACTGGATGACAAGCAACTTTTAAAAGTGGTTAGCTGGTTGGCATGGATAACGCAGGCCATTATTTTGATTTTTTTCTTTGTGGTCGCCTTAATTTACCCCAATGTCGTGGGTAGTGCGGCGCGGTTAAACTTTCCAGGTGAAGCATTAGCCAACAAAGTGACGGAAATTTGGTCTGCGCAACAAAAAGAGCCGTTAGCCATCGTAATTTCAGATTCCTGGACGGGTGGCAATGTGTTGCTTTATGCCCGCCCCGAACCCACTTTATTTATCGACAATAACGCTCTGGAAGCCCCTTGGGTAAACGCACAGGATGTGGCGGCTTGCGGTGCTTTTATCATCCTGGTTAAAGCAGAAACAATTCCTGACGCCTATTCATTATTGTTTAGTCAAGCCACTGCAAAAGGCGAGTTTTCTTTGCCTTGGGGTCATGCGCCCCGAGGAAAAGAGCTGCATTATAGCTGGGCAATCCAGCCGCCCATGCCCGGTGCAGCGCCTTGCCGATTTACCTCACAGTCGGATAAGGCTACTCAGTAGCTATTGGTTTAAGTTATAGACACATCAACTTAAAGATATTACAGACCACGAAGACACGAAGTTCACGAAGAAAAACCAAAGAAAAATCTTCGTGTTCTTCGTGTCTTCGTGGTGAAATGTCTTAAGTTGATGTCTATGGGGTTACGCTGTCGCTAACCCGCGACTTATCTGTGTTCTATTTTTTTAAAAGCCGATCAACATAGTCTCACTTATTCGGGTTTCTTGTCTTTGATGCCAACGCTGGCTTTAACCAGATAATGCGGTCTGGCTTTAACTTCTTCATAAATCTTGGCGATATATTCACCAATGATGCCCAAGCTGATCATAATAAAACTACCAATCAATAACAGGCTAATGATAATGGTCGCAAAGCCGGAGACGGACTGACCTTTAATCAAAGACAAAATGGTATCGCCGGCGACAAAAAAGCCCAAGATCATGGTTGCAAAGCCTAAAAAAGTCACAATCCTCAACGGTAAAGACGTGAAAGAGGTCAGCGCGGTAATTGCCAATTCCAACAGTGACCAGAACGACCATTTGCTTTCATCGCCTTGGCGAGTGGCGACATCGAAGTAAATATATTCTTCAGTAAAACCCAACCAACTGGTCAATCCACGAAAAAATCGCTCCCTTTCAGGTAGTCTGAGAACAATGATGTCTACGATTTCCCTATCCAATAATTTAAAGTCGGACGAATTGTTGATATTGATGCCGCCAAGACTTGAGATTAATTGATTGATGCAATAAGCGGCGGCTTTTTTTCCGGCTGAGTCGTCTTTACGGCTGCGTTTAACCGCATGAACAATTTGTGCGCCAGAGCGCCATTTTTCGATCATCTCGGGAATCAAGCTCGGCGGATGCTGTAGATCAGCATCCAGAATGATAACCGCTTCGCCATTGGCATGTTCAAGTCCTGCCAGCATCGCCGCTTCCTTGCCAAAATTGCGGCTTAGGGAAATACCTTTAATCCGGGGTTCATTATGCGAAAGTTGGCATATTTGCTGATAAGTTTGATCGCTACTGCCGTCATCCACGATGACAATTTCCCAGTTTTTTTCACACGCCTCCAGAATTTCAGCAATTTTAGTGATGGCTTCTTTTAAGCCCTGGCTTTCATTATAAGCAGGAATAACTGCGCTAATGACGGGGTTTTGTTGGTTTGTTAAGTTCATGTTTTTTTTATTAATTTATATTATGTGCCCAAGGCGGTCAGTGTTTTACCTGAACCAGCCATTAGTTTCTTAAAGCTTTCTGCTGAAATCTTTTGAACGGGAAACAAATGTTCAATTAATGCGGGTTTGTCTTGCCATTTAAAGGGTTTAAGCATGGGGTTATATTTCCTTGGGTTCAACAAAACCAATTTTCAATTGATAGATCAGTAAAGTTTTTAAAATCATCCACGTTGCGCGTGACTAAAATCAAGTTGTTTGTTTTCGCAATCGCTGCGATTTGGGCATCGACAAAAGGCGGTGTTTTTCCGAGTTGCTGCAAACGCGCGGCTGTTTCACCCTGCCATTTTGCCGCTGTTTCGGTATAGGGCAAAATGGGAAATTTAACCAAAACGGATTCAAGGTAATCATTTGTTTTCAATCGTTTTTTAGAATCTGGTAATAACGCAACACCACGCACCAATTCATAAACCACAAATGCAGCAATGGCGATTTGTGCATGATAACGTTCGATATTTTCAATGACTTGCTTATTGGGTATCGCTTTTAACGGTTCTGAGATGGTATTGGTATCCAGTAAATAAACCAAACTCATAATCTAAAGTCTCTATCGGCATCTGTTTTTCTATTTTCTTCAAAAATACTTGTATCGATATCAATATCTTCGGCTTGGTATTTATTCAGAAACGCTTTTAAAGCGACACCGGCATCATTTTTTATTTGCGTTAATTCGTAAATAACCGCAATTTTTGCCCGCCCAGCGGGAATATTTTCGGGCAACTGAATATGTAGTTGATGATCGTCAGGAATGTCGGTTTCTATTTCATAATAGGCTTGCATGGTTTTTTCCTATGAATTTATTGTGTTGATCTTCTTTTTATTATGGCTCTGATGGTTTTAATGTTGATAACGGCTTAAGCGGATGCCAAATTTTTCATACAGTTCGCATACTTTTGGGCTTTGTAATAACGCCAGTTCACCTTCCCAATCATGATAAGACAAAAGCCTGGGATCTGAAATTTCATGGGGGTCAAAGTGTCCTGGATGACACATCAGTTCATAGGTTTTTCCCGGAATAAGCGTTGAGAAAATGGTTTCCAAATAAGGGTAATCGAGTTTTCCACTTCGACTCAGGCCTAAAAATACGGGTGTTGTACTGTTAAGTTTGGTTTTATTAAAGGTCTGCATGGCTTGCATTAGCGTATTGCGAACCAGTGCCGAAAGGCCAAAAGGCGCAAGCCATTCTGCTTGAGTGAGCCGTATATGAGGAATGTCATAGTGCCGGGCTAATTCCAACAGCAACGGAAACAAAACCGGCAACATGTGGATATGCTCATGGGAATTTAAAAACTGCAATTTTTTCCCCTGACACGCTTCGATTTGCGCAGACCATTCCAGGCGAACATCGTTGATACTGATTTTACCGGTCAAGATCATCCCGCTCATGACATAAGCACTTGGAAAACAGCCCTGCCAACGCGCCAGTTTCTCAGCCATGATAGCGGTTAAGGGCCGCCTGAACGTCAGATTAAGATGCACCCCCACATCCAGATTATCAACAGAATCCAGCCATTTGAGCTGGTGTTTTAAATTAGGGCTGTTCGCAAGAATACCGGTCGCCGTCAGGGCACCCGAAGTCGCGGCCTCCAATATGCCTAGACTGATACACGGGTAATAGCCATAGTCATCCGCATTGATAATTAGATGGATCGGTTCACGAGCGCTCATTTTTAAAAGTCCAAAAGCTGTTGGCCAAAAAATTCCAAATCAACACCACGCCCGTGGTCAAAACCTGCGCATACAGATAATAGAGATGAGGTGTTAATAAAGCCATCAATACGATGTTTAAACAGAAACCCAGCGAGGCGATTAATGCGAATTTGGGTAAGGTTTGTATATGTGATTGTTCGCTTTTGAAGGTAAGCGAATAGTTTAAAGCATAACTGATGATCAAACCCGCCAAAGCGCCATAACCCGACCCCCAAACCGGATTGAAAGCAAAGCGTTCAACCAGTGCATAGAGTATTGAATAATGCACCAAGGTACTGATGGCTCCCACCAGCGTAAAAGCCATAAATTTAACGACCATGCGATCCTTTGTTGTTGAATGTTAATGTTTGTTTTTATTGCAGCTTCTAATTAGCGACCGGTAAGCCTGCAAAGAAAGCTTAAAGCATTAAAAACCATAAAAGCCCTGAAGCGTTACAGGGACTTACAAATTCCGACCGGCATAGTAGGACAAAAAGTTTTTTCTTCGTGTCCTTCGTGTCTTCGTGGTGAATAAAAACTTATTCCTTAACCAAGGTTTCTATGCGGTATTGGCCGGCACCTTCAATACCCAGAACCTTAGCCAGCCAGGGTAACGCTTGTTGCATGTCGGGAACCAACGTCCACGGCGGATTAACCACAATCATACCGCTGGCGGTCATGCCGTGTTCGTGGGTATCTGTTGTTATGCCCAATTCGAATAATTGCACATTTTTTAGGCCGCTGGTTTTTATCGATTTTTCCAGTTGTTGGTTACGGTTGCGCTCCACTACCGGATACCAGAGCGCGTAAGTGCCGGTAGCAAAGCGTTTGTGCATTTGTATCAAGGTCTCGGTCACCTGTTCGTAGTCGCTTTTTATTTCATAAGACGGATCAATCAATACCAGTCCCCGATGTTCGTCTGGGGGCAATAAACCGACGACGTTTTTTAAACCATCCGCATGAAATACTTTGATCCGTCGGTCATGGCGAACCGCCTCGTTTAATAGTTGTATTTCTGTTGAATGCAGTTCATACAAAAACAAGCGATCTTTTTTACGCAAATAGTGTTTGGTAATTAAAGGCGAACCGGGATAACGGTTTAATTGCTCCGTTGCGTTAAATTGTTTGATCAAATTAACATAACCGGCGATGCTTTCAGGCAGGTCAGTGCGTTGCCATAATGCGGCAATGCCATTTTCAAATTCTTTGTTTTTTAATGCGTAATCATCATTCAGTGCATAAGCGCCGGGGCCGGCGTGGGTATCAATACAACAAAAAGGTTTGTCTTTTTTGTTAAGGTGTTCAAGAATTTTTATCAAAACAAGGTGTTTTAAAACATCGGCAAAATTGCCTGCGTGAAATGAATGTCGATAACTGAGCATTAAAAAAAGCCTTGGGGGTCGTGTGAAAAAAGGGGTTATCAATGTCGTTAAGGAATGTGCATGAAATAAATTCGGCATCTTGCTCCCTCTCCCTCTGGGAGAGGGCTGGGGTGAGGGGATATAAATGGTCAAGTTATTTCATGCACTTTCCTAAGTTAAGTATACAACCGGAGTAAAATCGCTTTAGCTGTTTTTTACAGGCAATAGCTGAAGCGATTGCACTCCGGTTTTTTAAACAACTCGCGCTTAACTTAACGGCATTGGGGGTAATATTATTTAGAATACTTTGTCGTATATGGTCATGCCGATTTCAAAAGCGATTAGCCAGATAATAATCCATTCCAATATGGTTGAATGTCGGTGTTTTTGTTCATCCGCCAACATTTCAAACAATTCATGGATAGTTTCCAGCTTTTTAGACAACACTTGGGTGCGCGGCGCTATTTCCAGGTACTTTGCGGTAATGCTGTAAAAGGCTTCATATTCGGGGTATTCCCAAAAGAAATCAGGCGTGTCCAGTAAGTCATAATTCAAGATAATATCGCTTTTGGTTAAAAACAATTGGCCGCGAATTTTTGCTATTTTATGACGGCTCAACTTAATTCGGCCATTTTCAGCTAATGATTTTGGAATGTAATTGGTGTTATTGATGGTGGTGATGGCATTGGTTTCAAAAGAGGCCAGCTTAATGGATTGAGCCATGCCTTGAGACAAGGCAAATATTAAAATGGGATCTGAGGACTCGATTTCAATATGGTCTTCAATAATGCGTGTGCTTGGACAATCAAGAGCAAACGTGAAGTTGTCTTCTTCAATAACGGTCAGCGGATTTTCGGCGTAATCCAATAATAAATGATGTAACTTGCCTTGATCTTCCAAACTGACATTCCAATGCACAACAGCGCCATAAGCAAAGACCACCGACCAAGAGTGAGCGTCCTCAATCAGTAAGGCACCTTTAATAATCCTGATAAGCGTTGAATCAGACAGAGTAGAGGCTAATTGATTAATATCAAAACGCAACGCCAAGCAATAGGCGGCACATTTTTTGACGGGATTTTTTTCAGACATAAATAAATTTTAACCAATATTTAATGATAAAGAGCCTCTCAGCGCTAACTACTGCATCAAGTTTTACGTTGGCAACCTAATTTTTGCAGGCCTGTTCTGCGTCAATTGGAAGCTCTGACTTATACATTTTCAGATAAATAATTTCTATGCCGACAGATACCATCCCTTCAAGGGATGTTATCTGTATGAGCTTACAGCGACGCGAATTGGAAATTTAATTTCTGAAAGTCTATATTTGAGCAATACGGGTTACTTGTCAGCTATTTTTAACAGCCAGCCGTCTTCAGCTTCACAATGACTGGATTTAGCACTCACCTTGATATTAATTCGCGCTGCCGTGTTAACAAGAGAGGCAGGCAGTTTTCCTTTTATCAGATAAAAGGGATCTTTAAACTCAGCGGTAAAATCAACCGGAATATTTTTTACAGTGACCGATACCTGCTCTGGTTTATCAATATTGAACACCAAAAAAGAAAACTCGGCTTCAGGTACAACAGTGGCCAAATGTGGCGGTAAAAACTTGCTTAAGCGTGCTTTCTCACAAGTGCCGGGGGTACTGCTGCCTTTAGCGCCGCCACCATGTCCGCTATGGTGCTCGGCGGCATTAATGGCATTACTGTTTAAAAAAGCAATCATAAAAAACAGACCGAGTAATTTCTTTTGTTTCATGGGTTTTCCCTCTTGTTGTTATAGTGAACGTTTATTATTTTTATGGTAGAACAACGCTAATTATATTCACAAATGGTTGTCCCTTACTATCGAAAATCGAATTGATTACCGGTAGTCGACTTAAAAATCTATAGACCGGGTCGGAAATATTTTTATCAACCGGCAATAAAGTTATTGATAGCCGCAAAGACTTAAGTTGCCGAGTTGTTTTATAGAGTCGCTAACAAGAAACCCCTCATTAATGTAAACTATATGATTAACAAAGACTCATAAACGATAACTGTTCATGGCACAAAGATCATTCCCGACAACTTGGTGCTGGGTGGTTAATGCGTGTTAAATGACTATTATCAATGACTTGGCCGAGCTGCCATTACGCTAACACTCAAAAATATAGAGCCTTATAAAAAGGCCTTATTGGACTATTAAACATGTTGAGAATCACTGAACTTAAACTCCCTCTGGATCATCCGGAAGACGCGCTCAAAACAGCCATACTTAAGCGCTTGGGCATTGCTGTAGAGGAACTGGTTGCCTTTACAATATTCCGGCAAGGCCATGATGCCCGTAAGCGCAGTGCGATCAGTCTTGTTTATACCCTTGATGTTGAAACAAAAAATCAAGCGGCCATTTTAACACGGATGCAAGATGATCCTCATGTTTCTATAACCCCGGATACAACTTACCATTTTGTAACCGAGGCTCCCAAAAATTTAACCAGTAGACCGCTGGTGATCGGCACAGGGCCTTGCGGATTATTTGCCGGCTTGATTCTGGCGCAGATGGGTTTTAAACCGATTATTTTGGAACGCGGTAAAGAAGTTCGCGAACGCACCAAAGATACTTTTGGACTTTGGCGCAAAGGCATTTTTAATCCGGAATCCAATGTCCAGTTTGGCGAGGGCGGTGCCGGCACTTTTTCTGACGGCAAACTCTATACCCAGATTAAAGACCCGAATCAATATGGTCGCAAGGTGCTGACTGAATTTGTAAAAGCGGGTGCGCCTGCCGAAATTTTGCGAGCCAGTAAACCCCATATTGGCACTTTTAAATTGGTGACCATGGTGGAACAAATGCGTGCCACGATTGAATCATTAGGTGGAGAGATTCGCTTTCAAAGTCGGGTTGATAACCTGGAAATTGAAAACGGTCAAGTACGCGGTGTAACACTGGCCAGTGGTGAAACCATCTTAAGTCATCATGTGGTGCTGGCTGTGGGCCATAGTGCGCGTGACACTTTTAAAATGCTTTATGAACAAGGCGTCTATATTGAAGCCAAACCCTTTTCGATTGGTTTCAGGATTGAGCATCCACAATCACTGATTGATAGTTGTCGTTATGGCACACAAGCCGGAAATCCTTTATTGGGGGCAGCGGATTACAAGCTGGTGCATCACTGTAAAAACGGTCGTTCGGTTTACAGTTTTTGTATGTGTCCTGGCGGTACGGTGGTTGCAGCCACCTCTGAAGCCGGACATGTGGTTACCAACGGCATGAGCCAATATTCACGTAACGAGCGCAATGCCAACAGCGGCATCGTGGTGGGTATTACGCCTGATGATTATCCGGGCGGCCCGTTGGCAGGGATTGATTTTCAGCGCCGGTTGGAAGCGCATGCGTTTAAATTGGGCGGCGAAACCTATCAGGCACCGGGGCAATTAGTGGGTGATTTCATCGCCAATAAACCGTCTGTCGCATGGGGAACAGTGCAACCTTCGTATACTCCCGGCGTACATTTAGGTGATTTAAGCACCGCCTTGCCAGCTTACGCTATCGAGGCGATACGCGAAGCATTGCCGGCTTTTGACAAAAAAATCAAAGGCTTTGCCATGGCTGATGCGGTGTTGACAGGCGTTGAAACGCGCACCTCGTCGCCGATTAGAATCAAGCGTAACGAACATTTCCAAAGCATCAACACCCAAGGACTTTATCCAGCCGGGGAGGGCGCAGGTTATGCCGGCGGCATTCTATCAGCCGCTGTCGATGGCATCAAAGTCGCAGAAGCCTTGGCTTTGGATATGATCAGTCGGTTGGCTTAGGTGCAAACCGTAACCCATGTTCCAGCGTGGGAACCGGCTAAATATCACAAATAAACATTTTCTTGATCTGGCTCAATTTTTTAATGCTACATTTTGTTTTAATAGCGTCCTGTTGATACCAATCAACAGCGACCTAAATTTAAGTTAATCCTTATGGAGAATTAAATATGAATATTAAAACAGAAGAAAAAGATAATTACTGGCTTTATATGGGTGGTCTTGTTTTGGCGGTTGTTGTATTTGTCATCGCAATTAAAAGCAACGAGCATGATAAGTATGCATCCTCAGCACAAGCCATTTCTGAAGAACCCGCTGCGGTCTCGCATAGATCAGAAAATAAATAGTTTTTTTCTTATTGTTATCATTTTTGTTTCACCGTTTATAGTACACAGCAAAGCCTGATTATATGTTTTGTGTGCTACAGTTCAAATAAATTCTCATTATTTTGTGCTGTTTAATGAATACATTGTATAAAATTTAAACAGCTCTTTTTTATCTATTATTTTCAATTGCCTGGATTTAATTTCGATCAATTGCTGTGCTTGAAAAAGATGAATGATTCGACTCACTGTTTCATGCGCAATCCCCAAATGATTCCCTATTTCTACCCGAGACATACTCAAACGAAATTCCATTTCCGAATATCCCCTGAGCCTCAAGCGATCAGAAATACACAAAATAAAGCAAGCCACACGCTCTTCGGCGGAGCGCCGACTTAGCATCATCTTATCTATTTGAGCATCAAACCGGTCACAAGACCTTTGCAGCAAAATATGACTCAAGCGAGGTGTATTAGCCGCTAACCGGTCTATTTTATGAACCGGTAAATGGCAATAATTGACGGTCTCCAAAGCGATCGCGGTACAGTTATAAATGAGTGAGGTGCTACTTAGTAGTTGATTTTATACGCTAAAGTGTGTATAAATAGAA
>JBAXTQ010000057.1:0-17666 GCA_037130115.1 Methylococcaceae bacterium | reverse complement strand
TTGTCGGGTTTCACCCAAATACGCATGGCATACTGACCGGCACCAAACACCGAAACAGTGGAAATACCCTTAATGCGGGTTAGCTTGTCATTAAGGTTGATATAGGCATAATTGGCCAGAAAAACATTATCGTAAGTTCCCTTGGGCGAATACAGGGCAAACATGATTAAAGGTGCGACGGTAGATTTCTGCACCGTTACGCCAAAATTGTTAACCGCAGCAGGAAGCTGGGAAGCCGCTTGCGTTTCACGCATTTGAGCAAGAATTTGGTCGGTGTTGGGGTCAGTAGTGACATCAAAATCGACACGCACATTGGTATTGCCGCTATTGGTGTTGATGGAATACATGTAGGTCATGTTATCAACTCCCGACATTTGCTGTTCAATCGGCGTTGCCACCGCTTGTTCCATAGTCAAGGCATCCGCACCGTTATAAGTGGTGCTGATTTGAATTTCAGGCGGTGCCAAGTTGGGGAACTGGGCAATCGGCAAGCCTGCCATTGCCACCAAGCCCATAATAACCATAAGAATGGCTATCACCATCGCCACGATAGGCCGATTAATAAAAAATTTGGCCATGGGCTTATCTCGCTGAGTTGGTGGTGGTCGTTGGCTTTTCTGCTGCAAGGTAAGGCTCTACATTGACCTTCATACCCTCGCGAATCTTTTGCTGGCCCTCAACCACCACCTGTTCACCGCTCTTTACACCCTCTTCAATCACAACCTGGGTGCCACTGGTTTCGCCCAACTTTACCTGACGAATATTGATGCTTTTATCCGCGTTAACCACTGCCAATTGAGTCGCGGTTTGCAAGCGAATCACGGCTTGTTGGGGCACGACCAGCGCGTCATGCTTAACATCCGTAGTAGCGCGAATGCGTGCATACATGCCGGGGCGCAGCATGTTGTTCGGATTTGAAAACAACACGGCAATTTTAATCGTGCCGGTATTGATATCGACTTGCCGGTCGGCAAAGTAAAAAGTGCCGTTGTCGGGATAAATAGAGTTATCGGCCAAGGTTAACTGCAAAGGCACCGGTTCAGGTTTCCCGCCGTTGCTTTGCTCACGATGGGCTAAATGTAAATATTGTTTTTCGTTTAGGCCAATATAGGCGCGAATAGGCTCGACCTGGGATACCTCGGTCAGTTCATTGTTGGCAGAACCTGGCCCTACCAAATCCCCAAGCTGCGCTTTTGATAAACCGGCTATACCGGTAATCGGTGAGGTGATTTTAGTAAAGCCCAGATTTAATTGCGCCGTTTCAACCGCTGCCTGCGCTGCCAACACCAGTGCTTGTGAACTCGCTACCGCACCCACCGCATTATCACGGTCGAGAACACTGACCGCCTTTTCGGGTAACAGACGCTTAACGCGATTCATGGCCAGTTGATTGGTTGTCAGTACGGCCTGCTGCTGTGCCAGATTGGCTTTTGCTTGCGCAAGTGTGGCTTCAAAAGGACGCTGATCAATTTGGTAGAGCTGCTGGTTCTTTTTAACCAAATCACCTTCCTTGTAATTTTGCTTAATCAAATAACCGGTCACCTGCGCATTAATTTTGGCGTTGACCATGCCATCCAGCGTACCCACCCATTCCTGCTGCACGGGCACATCCTGCTGTAGAACCTCAGTGACTTTTACCGTTAGCAGACTGGCGGCAACGGGTTGTTTGGCTTTTTCGCAACCGCTTATAAACACCACGGAAACAACAGCCAATAACAGGAATGAATCCTTAAAACTGCCGCTTTGGCAGTGGCTGGATGTAGTCAGACTTTGCATTTTTATCATAAAACCTTCTAACAATTTAAAGCAATTGAAGGGTGTTTTTGTCTGCATCATCAGACGGAACAAGTTTTATTGAGTGTGACCCATAGCCAATAGATCCGGAAAACCTGGAAGGCTAATTACACTAATGTTGATTCTAAAATACTTTAGTATAGATGCCCAGATAAAATCTGTCAGGTAAGGATAATAGATTAATTGGTGGAGGTCAGGCTTTACCTGACTGTAGGGGCAATCTCTTGCGGTTGCCCTGCTGACATTGTGGCAACAAAGGGCAGGCGTAAAGCCCGCCCGAAGGCAAAGCCAGTTGCTTTAAAATCTGCGTGTGGATTGCGGGGAAGGTAATAATTTTAAGCGACTAACATCAACACAGAACCCAACAATCGGCCATTTTAAAATGGACTTAAATAATTATAAGTAAAGAGTATTGCGCCTGTAAGCATAAGCAAGCGTAATGGACGCCATATCCAGAATCGGGTGGAGCATGTATTGCAGCGGTGAGCTTTCTTGAACAGCTTATTAAACATGCTGCCTTTTGAGCGTTTTGATAGTCTCGTATCCCCATTTCTACATCGAGGACATGCAGGTGCGGCAAAAGAAAAATTAGGCATGGTTATCTTCTTTTTGTTGTCTTAAAAATCAAGTCGTTCACTGTGTGCTTTGTCGAAGCATAAATGGCTTAGCAATAAACCTGGAAAAATCATTGAGCCCACGAAAAACATTTAAAAAATACCAAGGGGTAGATTGTTACCGAAAGGAAGAATAGTTGGATGATGCAATAGTCTGATTTTGTTCGTGTTACCTTGATATATCTACTTTTGACTTTTGTTTTTTTCGTAAATAAATCACCGTTTTTAGGATCAACGTTTCTATAAGCTCAGGATTAAAATTAAGCTTGTTATCTGACTTATGCTAGCAATGATAAGTTAAAAACCAACTAATTACATCTATTGAATTGTATCCAAATGTATCAAAACTAAAAATATATCAAAAAAAAAAAAAATACAATAAAATAAAACAATTGGTTTTATATGTACAGTTTAGTAATTGAGAGGGCTAATGCAGCAGCAAAAAAAAATTTTGATTGTGGATGATGACAGGCGTATACAATCGCTATTAAAACGCTATCTTTCCGACCAAGGATTTGCGGTAGAGACGGCAGGTGATGGTGAGGAGATGAACCAAAAACTGGCGCTCAGTCATTTTGATTTGATCGTGCTGGACTGGATGATGCCGGGTGAAGACGGTCTGTCGATTTGTAGGCGGTTGAGCACTGATAAAAACAATCCACCCATTATCATGCTGACAGCTAATGGCAGCGAAGACGCACGTATTTCCGGTTTGGAAGTGGGTGCGGACGATTATATGGCCAAGCCGTTTAATCCTCGTGAATTGGTTGCCCGCATTTACGCCATATTGCGCCGTTGTCCGGAAGTGTTGCCCACCGCCGCTCCAGAAATCAACAGACCATTGATGGAATTTGGCCCCTATCAGATTAATTTTTTGGAACGCTGTTTATACAAGGATAATTGCAAAATAAACCTGACCGATAGTGAATTCGCCCTGCTAAAAGTGTTGGCGGATCATGCCGGCACCCCCTTGTCTCGCGAACGCTTGGGCTATCTTATTGACGGTCGTACGCATGACCCCCTCAATCGATCCATTGATCTTCAAGTCTCTCGATTACGCCGCCTGCTTCAAAGTGATCCAATGCAACCGTGCTATCTGCAAACGATTCGCGGGCATGGCTATATACTGGCATTTAACGGTAGTTGTGAATGAAATTGCTTCCAGGCTCGCTACTGGGACGCATGTTTCTGCTAATTTTTCTGGTTACCTTACTTAATGCAGTAATCATACGGCTACTCTTTCTATTTTTTTTAGCGTTACCGGCGGGACAGCAATACAGTTATATTAGTGAATCGCTTGCAGTTTTGGCTGAAGAAGTCCTGACGCAGGGTAACAGCGAGACTCATCGCCGGGTAACAGAACAACTGCGCCAAAGCACTGGCATGATAATCCAGGAAGGTATTGTCGAGCACCTGGAAGATGTACCCGATATCCCTTTTTTTAAAAAATGGCAGAATACCCTGACACAGAATAATAGTAGCTTTATATTGAAATATCAGGATCAACCGGAAAGTATTATCTGGCTGTTGCATACAAAGCCGCCCCTATTTTCATTAAATATTCCGTTTCCGAATATGCACATCATACAAAAAATTATAGGTGTGATATTTTTATTAACGACCAGCGTGTTGATGTTGATGACTTATCTGGCGGCACGCCACATTATTAGTCCTTTAAAAGAGCTGGCTGAGGCCGCTAAAGCTATAGGCCGTGATATAGGTCATGTGGATATTAATCCGCGAGGGCCTGATGAATTCCGTGCCGTGGCACGCGCTTTTAACGACATGAAGGCAGATCTTGACCGAATGATTAAGGCGCAGGAATTTTTGCTCGCGGGTATTTCCCATGACTTGCGTACACCGTTGACCCGCATTCGTCTGGCAACCGAAATGATAACGGATGAAATTGGCGATCTAAGCGAGGGTATGAAGGAAGATATCCAGGAAATCGATACCATCGTACATGGTATTATTGAGTTGGCGCGTGTTAATATCGAAGCGGTAGAACCCTGGAAAGTGGGTAAAATAACACCGCTGTTACTTGCTATCGAAAAAAAATATCAACGTGCCCATGTTGATTTGACGCTGTTTTGGGATAACGCGCTGCCTGTGCGTTATAAACCAATGGCTTTACAGCGGCTTTTGTATAACCTGATTGATAATGCTGTCAAACATGGCGGCGGTGCTATTACCCTTAGCACCCGAAGTTATGGCAATAAAGTGGATTTATGCGTCTCTGACCAAGGGGCAGGTCTGCCGATGACAACAGAGAAAATGAAGTCTTTTTCTGACTTTACCGAGTATCAAGGACAGGGCAACGGCTTGGGCTTGACTATCGTACAACGCATCGCACAATTGCACAGTGCTGAATTAACCCTACGCAACAAGCCCGAGGGCGGTGCCGAAATCATCTTGGGCATGCCCGCTTATTGGGGCAAGACTTAAAAATAAATGAGTCAGGCAAAACCTGACTTTCACAATTCCATCACGCATTGGTTAAAACTCAACTTTAATAGATCCCATAAAAATAATGGACACGCCAAGACTTATTGCATCAATGTTATTGGCTAAACTGGCGGCGTACTGGAGTAAAACAGCTTTAGTGTTTTTACAGGCAATATAAAGCGATTGCACTCCAGTTGTAGTTATTCACTTCCCCCTTTGAAAAAGGGGGGAGAGTAAAGCGAGGGGGCCGAGGGGGATTTATCTAATAAAATCTCCCCTAACCCCTCTTTTTCAAAGAGGGGGACTGAATGATTACCTCCAGTTTTTAAATAACTTAACGGCATTGAGGCTGAATACTTATTCCATAGCCCTTATTGTTTAAACGCGATCAAAATAAGCTGGCATGCTTAAGATGATTTCGGAACCGCCTTCGGCGTTGTTGCCCAGGATTAATTCAGCTTCATGCAATTGCGCGATGCGTCGCACAATAACCAATCCCAAGCCGTTGCCATGTAATGGTTGCTCGGTAAGGTCAGAAAATGAATGGCGTTTATGCATTTTCATTGGCAGGCCGGGCCCTTGATCAGAGACGCATAAATCCATTTTATTGTCATAACTTCGGGTGCTAAGGGTAATAGCACCGCCGCCATGCTTGACGCTATTATCAATCAGGTTATACAAAAGCCGCTGCAAGGCCATTGGTTTATAGCGCACTTGCAGCAAATTATTGCACCCTAGTAAAGTCAGTTCAACATGGGCGCGTTGATATTTTTCTTTGGTATTCAATAAAATCGATTTGATGCTGCCAATTTTCCAAGGTTCGGTTGATTCGATATTAAATCTCGCTACCTCAATAATGCCATGCAAGATGACATCTATTTCCTGGATATCTTCCTTCATACCCTCGCTTAGATCGCCACCTTCATCCTCTATCATTTCGGTCGCCAGACGAATGCGGGTCAACGGTGTACGCAAGTCATGGGAAATACCCGCCAACAAAAACTCCTGCGCCTTAATCATTCGATCAAGATTGGCCTTCATCTCGTTTAAAGCTCGCCCCACGGCACGGACTTCTTCAGGTCCACGCGGATTAATATCCACACTCTTTATATTTTTTCCTATCGCATTAGCGGCCTCGGCCAATTCTTTTAAGGGGCGATTGAGGTGACGCACAGCAAAATAAGCGATGAGCATCAATACACTGAAGGTTAAGAAGAAAATTGCTCCTGCTGTTCTGGTTAACATGTTGATAAGGTTAAACGGAATACTTAATGAAAATAGGGGGGGCTTTGTATGTGTTAACCATAACGTGTGTTCCGGTTGTTCCTGATAGCGAAGTATCAGGTCATGATTATTCTTGCTCAGGGTGTCTTTCCATCTATTTATAAAGGCAATGGAAGAAGGCGTATCCCTCAGGTTGTTGTCAATGCTGTCTTTGATTATCATCCCTGTGCGTTGGTGCAGTCGTTCCGCTATCTGCTGTTTAGACTCGTCATTGCCTCGCACCAGCATATCCTCGGCAAAGACGGCTATTGATTCACTTAAATAGGCGAACTTGTTGGCTGCAGGAGAAGCAACAAAAACGAAAAGGATTGTGCGTATGATAATGGCATTAAATACCATAAACAGAAAAACTAGCAGGAGCGTGCGTCCAAACAGTGTTTTCGGAAAAAACTTCATTCCGAATCAGCGTTAAAGACCAGCATATAACCCAAACTCCGAACCGTTTGCAGATAGCAGGGTTTCGCTGGATCACTTTCAAGCAAGCGGCGTAATCGAGAGATTTGAAGATCAATGGATCGATTGAGGGAGCCAAGTACACGACCGTCAATAAGATAGGCCAAGCGTTCACGAGACAAGGGTGTGCCGGCATAATCGGCCAGCACCTTTAGCATCGCAAATTCGCTATCGGTCAGGTTGAGTTTATGATTGTTTTTGTATAAACAGCGCTCTAAAAAATTAATTTGATAGGGACCAAATGTCATCGGCGGTCTATTGTTTAATGGTATGGCGGCGGGCAACACCTGTGGACGCCGGCGCAATACGGCATGGATGCGGGCAACCAATTCACGGGGATTAAACGGCTTGGCCATATAATCGTCTGCCCCCACTTCCAAACCGGAAATACGTGAGTCTTCGCTGCCATTAGCTGTCAGCATGATAATGGGTGGACTGTTTTCATCATTGTTTAAGCGCATACAAATCGATAGACCGTCTTCACCCGGCAGCATCCAGTCCAGAACAATCAAATCGAAATGACTCCGCGCCAGTTTTTTGGTCATCTGCTTACCATCGCCTACAGTCTCCACCACAAATCCTTGGTCGCAAAGATAGCGTTTCAACAGCGATTGTATCCGTATATCATCATCTACAATGAGTATTTTGGGGGTCAGCATCAATAAATCTACAGTGGTATTACTAAAGGTATCAGTGTACTGTAGTTTCTACTTAAATTATATTTTATCTGCAATAGTTGCCTGGTTTTAGTTTTATTTGTTTATTATTGTTGTTACATTTGGATACACTTTAGTCAGTGGTTTTAGGGACTTCGATTTGTCGGGTTACGCTGTCGCTAACCCGACCTTATTGCCCCAAGTAGACGATTTACAGGAGATAAAAGTCATGTTGGCAGATAGGCTGGAACAGTGGGCTCTGGCCTATATAGCAGAAGGCGAGCTAAAAGGTGAGTTAAAAGATAAACAAGAAGGCAGGCAAGAAGGTGAAATGCTGGCTTTGCAACGATTATTGTCCAAGCGCTTTGGCACCCTACCGGCTGATATAACTCGTTCGATTGCTAATGCCCCGATGGAGACCATTGAGCGTTGGTTTGATCTGGCTATTGATGCCCAACAACTATCAGATATATTTAAAGACATGTAGGTCGGACGCGTCTCTTTGCGCCCGACAATTTTGGCATGATTGTCGGGCAACGATAAAGCCGTTGCCCGACACGGCTTAACTTAATGGCAGTGATGTGCCCCGACACCTTGTCAGTTGGAATACAAACCCAGGTTTGTACTCCGGCTTTTAGGCAACTTACAATAAATAAGCCTCCACTTTATAGTCTCCACATACTTAACTTAATGGCAGTGATGTCCCGAAACCTTGTCGATTTGGAGTGCAAACCTGGGTTTGTACGCAGTCCATCAGGTAACTGACTTCCAGCTCACAAGGTTTTGCCGGATGTCCGTGCAAAACAACGCCACGGTGATTGGCTGCCAGGTGACGAACAATTTTGTAAACGTGTTCAATTTGATCGCCAGCTTCTGCCTTTGTTGCCAGTGCCGACAGTTTTAGCGGTTGGTCGGTATCTTTTAAAACAGTCAGTATTTTACGTTGCAAGCTCAATAAGGTTTCAGCGGCTTTTTTTCCGGCTTCTACGCCCGGTTGGTTATAGGCATTAATATTGACCAGTGTTGCATAAAAGCCTACAGCCCGCTCGAACAGGGCGATCAGTGCGCCAACAGTTTGGGGGTTAACGCGGGTAATGGTCAGGGTAATTGAATCTCGCTGATTCTCGTAGAGTGCTTGCCTTGTACCTTGCAAAAATCCGGATAAAAAATCACCGGCGGTTGCCTCGGGCTCTACTTCGATTGAGGGGCCGGTTCGATCTTCCAGCACTTCTATAAAAATAGCGAAGAAGTTGGCAACGCCTTCCCGCAATTGTTGTACAAAGGCATGTTGATCGGTGGAGCCTTTATTGCCATAGACGGCAATACCCTGATGTACCGTATTACCGGCCAGATCTTTTTCTTTACCCAAGGATTCCATCACCAATTGTTGCAAATAACGCGAAAACAGTAGCAAACTGTCTTTGTAAGGTAAAACCACCATGTCTTTTTCGCCTTTACCCTTGCCTGCGCAATACCAGGATAGCGCTAATAAAGCGGCCGGATTTTTTCTGATTTCCGGCACACGGGTGGCGATGTCCATGGTTTTGGCACCGGCCAGCAAGGCGCGTACATCAATTCCCAGCAACGAGGCTGACAATAAGCCTACCGATGACATTTCAGAGGTGCGACCACCGACCCAATCAAACATGGGAAATTCGGCCAGCCAACCTTCAATACGCTCCAGTTCGTCCATTTTACTGCCCAACATGGTCACAGCAACGGCATGAGCCGGGAAGTTTAAGCCTTGTTGCTCGTAGGCATACTTTACTTCCAGCATACTGTTGCGTGTTTCCGGCGTACCACCCGATTTGCTGGTGATAATAACCAGCGTGCTGCTGAGCCGATCTTTTAGACGGTTGAGAATGTGATCGATACCGGCAGGATCGGTATTGTCGATAAAATGAATGGCCATCGGCGGAAAATCCGCTACCAAGGCTTCATCTACAAACTGTGGCCCCAGCGCCGAACCGCCAATCCCGACCGAAAGCACATCGGTAAATTTGGGAGCCAGCGGTGGATGGATGGTGCCGCTGTGCACTTTTTTTACAAAGGCTTCAATCTGATCCAGGTTGTCTATAATTTCATTTTTAAGCGCTGCCGGTGCCAGTTCCGGGTTACGCAACCAGTAATGACCCACCATCCTGTTTTCGTCAGGATTGGCGATGGCTCCTTGTTCCAGGGCGGCCATATCCTTAAATGCCTGGGCAAATTTTGGCTCCAGGGATTCCACCATAAGGTCATTAAAGCGCATCCGGCTGACATCCAGATATAATCCCAAATCTTCGTTAAAATAAAGCCAATCCTGATAGCGTTGCCAGAGTTCTTGAGTATTCATAATGCCTGTATGCGTGACTTTGAAATGTTTAATGGAAAGATGAGTGCATAACCCGGCACGGGTACGGGTGGTTATTGTTTGATATTACCCAAAAAGCGACAAAATTACCATGATGAATGTGAAGTTTTAGGTTTTTCTGGCAACCGGGTCAATTAAAAACAAGGTAATGCTTGAAAAATGCGGCCACTCAATCTTTAACTCGTTTTCGTTAGTCGCGACGTGGGCGTCGCTCCCACGGTGGGAGCGACGCCCACGTCGCGACTATAACTCGTATAGGGTTGCAGGAAACGCTTATTCTCGCTGGCGCTCGAAAAGCCTTATTCCGGCCTACGCCATTTTTGGTGCCAGACCGCTTGTTTATTTCACACTTGAATTTGGATAGGCCAGTATAATTTTTTGTATGGCTTCTCTGATATGTTGGGCATTGGTTTGGGGGTCACCCACGGTGCCTTTGCCAATACCCCGAAAAACGAGTTTTCGCGTCTTGGCATCTACAAAGTCAATAATGAGTGTGCCTTCGGTGTATTCTGATACGTTAGTGTAGCCTCCTGGAAATCCACCCCAAGCACCATAAGGGCCGTAGCCATAACCGTAGCCATAGCCAAAGTTGCTTGATTGATAAGTGGCCAGCTTTTCTTGCGTGCTGACATGACGCAGTATATGCAAATCAGCATTATTGGCAACTTCACGCAAGCCACGCGCTGCAAGACTGCTTTGTAAGGTCTCGCGATAGGCAATTTCACTGGAGGGCGAAAGCGGTGGCTCTTCAGTGGGATGCATAAGGGTATAGGTGTGGTATTTATTAAATGCGGTTGAAGGATCAGCATCGGTTGTGACGGTAATCGCAGAACAGGCAGTTAACCCCAAAATGACGCTGCAAAGGGTAAAACGTAAAAGTAATTTAAACATACTATTTTTCCGTTGTAGTCAGTGGTCTTTGTTAAAAAGCAGCCATCAACACCTTCAAAAAGTGACGTGTTGTAGGGTATGTTGTGCGATCATCCGATTTTCGTCGGTGGCTACGATCCATGCCGATACGGTTGAGCCTGCGCTTGAAATACACGAAGCACCGGTTGCATTGGCTGGATCGTTAAGCTCAAGCCCCAGCCACATCGCATGATGGCTGATTCTTCTACGAATTGTAGCAGAATGTTCACCAATGCCACCGGTAAATACCAATCCGTCAAGTCCACCTAAAGCTGCCGCTAAAGAACCCATTTCACGACCAACCCTATAAACAAACAACTCAATGGCTACCTGTGCCTGTGGGTCGTCGCTGGCAAGCAAGGTGCGCATATCGTTGGAAATGCCGGATACGCCCAACAAGCCGGATTGATGGTATAGCAGATTCTCCAAGGCGCGGGCGTCCATGTGGTAGTGATCCATGAGATAAAGCAATACACCGGGGTCGATGTTGCCGCAACGCGTTCCCATAACCAAGCCATCCAGCGGCGAAAAACCCATGGTAGTGGCAATGCTGTTGCCTTTGTAAAGTGCGCACAGGCTGGCACCACTCCCTAAGTGGGCGACAATAATACGAGCCTTGGCGAGGGCGGGGTCAAGAGTGGGCAATACGGAGGCTATGTATTCGTAGGATAAACCGTGGAATCCGTAACGTCGAATCCCTTCATCGATAAAGCGTTGGGGCAGGGCAAAACGTTGTGCGATAGCGGGCTGGGTGTGGTGAAACGCCGTATCAAAGCAGGCTACTTGGGGTAACGAGGGCATACTGTCCAGCAGCGCACGGATTGCTGCGAGGTTGTGCGGCTGATGCAGAGGTGCCAGCGGGATGAGGGTTTCCAGTTCTGCCAGAACGGTTTCGTTAATCAGAACGGGAACCGAGTAGTGTTGGCCGCCGTGAACAACGCGATGTCCCACCGCCAGCAGTTCGCCATCGGCGAAATAGACTTTTAGCCAGTCGAGGATGACGGCGATAGCGCCGGTGTGATTGTTGGCTTCGTCAACAGAGAGGGTGCGATCGACCAAAATGACATCATCGGGGGTTTTTACCGTGAAGCGGGGTTGGTTGCCGATCGCTTCAATTTGTCCGGCAGCATCGGCAACAAGTTGTGCTGTTGAGGTGTCTTTTTGGTAAATGGCAAACTTGATGCTTGATGAACCTGCGTTGATGACCAGTAGGTATTTATTCATGAAGCCGGATTTACGTTAAATATAATCTTTCCGAGCATCAGGTGCCCTCACGATTGCGCAAGTTAGCGGACATATAATTGCGATCCCCCAGGATTTCCAGCATCGGCCCGTGAATATCGAATTTGACAACACTTAACGAAGCGGCCGGTGCATCGATACGATCGCGGTAGCGGCCAAGATCAATCCCCATCAGGCTACAGAGGATAATGCGTATCGTGGCCTTATGCGATACCATCAACACATTGCCGCTCGGGTAGTTGGACTCGATTTCGGTGATGATCGGGAGTGCGGGACTGGCTACCTGAACAGCGGTTTCGCCATCGGTCGGCGGATTCCAGGCGGGTTCCGTCAACCAGCGGATGTAATCGTGTTCGTAGCGTTGCTTGACGTCTTCCTGTTCCCAGCCTTCCCACGCACCGTAACCGATTTCACGAAGTCCGTCCCTAAGCTGCATGGGTAAACCCACCGCATCGCACAAAGGCTCTGCCGTCGCGATGGTTCTTTTCATCGGGCTGACGTAAATGGCCGTCCAGGGTATTGATTGATACGCTGTTGCGAAAGCTTGCGCCATCAGGTGTCCCTCTCGCGTCAATTCCGGATCCATTGCGCCGCAATAGGCACCGCGTTGACTGTGCTCTGTTTCACCATGACGTAACAAATAAATTTTCAGGCTCATGTCAAAAATCCTGGTTCATTGACGGGCAACTTGACCGGTACGGCATGCACATTCCAAATCTCGTCGCAATATTCACGAATGGCCCGATCAGAAGAAAACTTCCCGGCTCTGGCCGTATTCAGGATTGACATGCGTGTCCAGCGTTCCGGATCGTTCCAAACAGTCGTTACATGATCCTGACAGGCCACATAATCTGCGTAATCGGCCAGCACCAGAAATGGATCATGCTGGCATAGATTATCCACCAAAGGCCGAAATACTTCGGTGTCGCCATGCGAAAAATGACCGGAAGCGATGAGGTGAATGACTTCGGCCAAGTGCGGATTTTTTTCAATAGTGGTCGCTGGATGATAACTGTCGTGTTGAACCCGAACGACCTCCTCTTCGGTTAGCCCAAACAGAAAGAAATTATCGGCACCGACTTCTTCACGAATCTCGACATTGGCACCATCCAGGGTGCCGATAGTCAAGGCACCGTTTAGGGTAAATTTCATATTGCCGGTGCCTGATGCTTCTTTGCCTGCGGTGGAAATTTGCTCGGATAAATCAGCCGCCGGATAAATCAACTGGCCGTTTTGGACATTGAAGTTGGGAACAAAAGCCACTTGCAGGTATTTATTCACGTCCGGGTCATTATTGACCACCTCGCCGACTGCGTTGATCAGCTTGATAATAAGCTTGGCCATAAAATAACCGGGTGCTGCTTTGCCACCGAATATAAATGCCTGCGGCTGAATACGAAGTTCGGGATTACGCTTAAGTCGACAGTACAAGGTGATAATGTGCAGCACATTAAGATGCTGACGCTTATATTCATGAATACGCTTAACCTGAATATCAAACAACCAGGTCGGATCCAGTTCGATGCCGGTCTGGCTATTTATGTAAGCGGCTAGTTTTTGCTTGTTCGCTTGCTTGACGGCACGCCATTCTTGACGAAATGCGGCATCATCGGCAAAGACTTCAAGTTTCTTGAGTTCATGGGTCTGCGTAAGCCAGTCATCGCCAATCGAGCGGGTGATTAAGTCGCTCAGTTTGGGATTGGCCAGTGCCATAAAGCGGCGTGGCGTGACCCCGTTGGTTTTGTTACTGAAACGCTCAGGCCATAGCTCGTAAAAATCTTTTAGCAAGCTGGTTTTTAGCAATTGGCTATGTAACGCCGCAACGCCGTTAATGGCATGACTGCCAACACAGGCGAGATGAGCCATGCGCACACGCTTGTCACCCGCCTCATCAATCAGCGACAAACGGGCTACGCGCTGATCGTCGCCGGGATAACGCCGCCGAACTTCATCAAGAAAATGGCGATTGATGTCGTAGATAATTTCCAGATGCCGTGGCAGGAGCTCACTAAATAAAGGTAAAGTCCAGGTTTCCAGTGCTTCCGGCAGTAAGGTGTGATTAGTGTAGCCAAATGTTTTATAAGTGATGTCCCAAGCCAGATCCCAATCAAGCTGATGCTCATCCACCAGTAACCGCATCAGTTCGGCAACGGCAATTGACGGATGGGTGTCGTTGAGTTGGGCGGCGAAGCGGTCAGGGAATTGCTCAAGAGCCTGGCCGGAAAGCTCAAGAATGCGCAGCATATCTTGTATCGAACAGGAAACGAAAAAGAATTGCTGCATCAAGCGGAGCTTTTTTCCGGCTTCAGGTTCGTCATTGGGATACAGCACTTTAGTCAGCGTCTCGGAAATAACTTTATCGCCCACCGCCTGATAATAATCACCGGTATTAAAGGCTTTAAAGTCAAAAGACTCACAGGCCTCGGCACACCAAAGACGCAGGGTATTACAGGTATTAACGCGATAACCCGGCACCGGCGTATCAAAAGCCACGCCTTTAACGACATGGTGCGGTATCCAGCGCATCCGAAGAACTCCCAGGTAATCATGGTAACTCTCGGAATGGCCGCCAAGATTGACGTAATAAGCGACATCGGGTTTGGCAATTTCCCAGGGATTACCGTTGCGCAACCATTTGTCGGTGATTTCCACTTGCCAGCCATCGTGAATTTCTTGGTCGAAAATCCCGAATTCATAACGGATACCGTAACCAATCGCGGGTCGCTCCAGGGTTGCCAGCGAGTCCAGATAGCAGGCGGCAAGTCGCCCAAGACCGCCATTACCCAAGCCGGGTTCCTCCTCAAGGGCGATCAGGTCATCAAGGTTTTTGCCAAGCTCCGCTATCGCGACACGAATTTCCTGTTCGATACCCAGATTAACCAGGCTACTGCCGAGTTGAGGCCCGATAAGAAATTCAGCAGATAAATAGCAGGCTATCTTTTCAGAGCCAATATCGGCGATATAGGTTTGCAGCGAGTGACTCCATAAATGCTGTAGCCGATCCCGCACGGTCAGTGCCAAGGCTTTGTAATAGGCTTGATCAGTGGCTACTTCCGGCAACCTGCCCAGACTAAAGATTAAATGATCAAGAACCGCTTGTTTAAGGGCGGGGGTACTTAAACTGGTACGGATGTCGTCCCGGACAGGCCGGGTCTCATCTTTTAAAGTGCTGTTCACTGTCTGGTTGCTGGTTGCCATAATGGTATCCTCAGTAAGGCCATTGCCACTGGTCGTCTTCCGGTCTGTCTATGCCGTGTTCATAAGCGTAATTACGGCATTCGATTTGTTGATCCCGCAGTTTTTCTTTAACATGAGCACCCGATATTCGCAGGGCAGGAATACGATCAATCGCATCGATGGCCAGACTGAAACGGTCGGTTTCGTTTTGAATCGCCAATTCCAACGGCGTGTTGATGCTGCCCTTTTCCTTGTAACCGCGCACATGCATATTATTGTGGTTGTTACGGCGATAAGCGAGTCGATGAATTAACCAGGGGTAGCCATGAAAATTAAAAATAACCGGTTTATCCACGGTAAACAAGCTGTCAAAATCACGATCAGAAAGGCCATGCGGATGTTCGCTGCTGGGCACCAATTTGTAGAGATCCACTACATTGATGAAGCGAATTTTAAGGTTCGGAAAGTTTTCACGCAGCAGTACGGTTGCCGCCAGCGCTTCTTTGGTGGGAATGTCACCCGCGCTGGCCATAACCAGATCCGGTTCAAAACCGTCATCGTTGCTGGCCCACTCCCAAATGCTGATGCCCTTGGTGCAGTGCTTAATGGCGGCATCCATATCCAGGTATTGCAGATGCTTCTGCTTGTCGCAAACTATTACGTTGATGTAATCGGTGCTTTTAAGGCAGTGATCGGCTACGGACAGCAGGCAGTTCACGTCTGGCGGGAGGTAGATACGCGTCACCGACGGACTTTTGTTGACGACCAGATCAAGAAAGCCGGGATCTTGATGAGTAAAGCCATTGTGATCCTGCCGCCAGACGGTTGAGGTAATCAGCAGGTTGAGCGATGATACCGGCGCTCGCCAAGGCACGTCCTTGGACATGGCCAGCCATTTGGCGTGCTGGTTAAACATGGAGTCAATGACATGCACAAACGCTTCGTAGGTGGAAAAGAAACCGTGACGGCCGGTTAATAAATAACCTTCCAGCCAGCCTTCCAGTGTGTGTTCGGACAGTATTTCCATCACGCGACCGAACGGCGACAGTTCGCCGCCGTCGGCATCTTCCGCCAGCGTGTCCGCCAGCCAGGTTTTTTTACTGACTTCATAAACGGCATCCAGCTTGTTGGAGCTGTTTTCATCGGGGCCAAAGACGCGAAAATTGTGCATGTTGGCGCTCATAATGTCGCGCAGGAATTTGCCTAGCGGCGGCGTGTTTTCCGCAATGGTTTCACCCGGACTTTCCAGTGCCAGCGCATAGTCCCGAAAATCCGGCATTCGCAAGGCTTTGCGTAACAAACCCCCGTTAGCGTGAGGATTGGCACTCATGCGGCGCGTGCCTTTGGGAGCCAGTGCTTTAAGCTCGGGGATTAATTTGCCGGTCGCATCAAATAACTCTTCAGGTTTATAACTACGCAGCCAAGTTTCCAGCTGCTTCAGGTGAGCCGGATTTTCTTTCATACCGGAAAGAGGTACTTGATGTGAGCGCCAAAAACCTTCTACTTTGTGTCCATCGACTTCTTTAGGCCCGGTCCAGCCTTTTGGACTGCGTAATATAATCATCGGCCAGCGGGGGCGCGTTGGGATACCGGTGCGGCGTGCTTCTTCCTGAATGCGTTTAATTTCCAGGATACAGTCTTCTAGAACGCCCGCCATTAGTTGGTGCATGGTTTCGGGGTCACTGCCTTCGACAAAGTAAGGCGTATAACCATAGCCCTGAAACAGGTGCTCCAGTTCCTCGTGGGAAATGCGTGACAACAGCGTCGGATTGTTTATTTTGTAACCGTTAAGATGCAGGATCGGTAATACCGCACCATCGCACACGGGGTTAAGAAATTTATTGGAATGCCAGGAAGTCGCCAACGGTCCGGTTTCAGATTCACCATCACCGACCACCACTGCTACCAACAAATCGGGATTATCATAAGCTGCACCGTAAGCATGAGAAACGCTGTAGCCCAGTTCGCCGCCTTCATGGATGGAGCCGGGTGTTTCGGGAGTGCAGTGACTGCCGATACCGCCGGGAAAAGAAAATTCCTTGAAGAATTGCAACAGACCCTCTTCATCTTCACCTTTGTTGGGGTAAATTTCTGCGTAAGTGCCTTCAAGATAAACGGGAGCCAACACGCCTGGCGCACCGTGGCCTGGCCCTGCCAGAAATATGGCATCAAGACCGTACTTGTTAATGAGCCGGTTTAAATGGATATAGGTAAAGCTGAGGCCGGGACTTGAGCCCCAATGCCCCAACAGCCGATTCTTGATATGCTCGGGCTTTAGCGGCTCTTTTAACAAGGGGTTATCGCGCAGATAAATCATGCCGGCGGCCAGATAAGTACAGGCACGCCAATAGGCATTAATCCGGTACAGCTCCTCCGGATTGAGTGGTGCGGAAACTATCGATGGTTCAGATGTTGTCATGGGGTCATTCTCTTGAGTATGGTAGATTCAAAGCGAAACTTAATGGTTAAGAATAGTCGGTCAGTGATGCAGAGTTGCATTATTGTCCATAGCGGTTGTGACAACAGTATTAATTTTAAAAATTACCTTAATTTTAAAGGGTATTCAATGGGGTAATAGGAGCATTTATATATTCGATGTTCAAGTTTTTATTCATTAATTTTTAAAAATGATGCAGGCGAGTCTATTAAAATATAGTTGAGACCAGACAGATGAACTAATGATCAGCTATAGTCGCGACGTGGGCGTCGCTCCCACCGTGGGAGCGACGCCCACGTCGC
>JBAXTQ010000056.1:0-17684 GCA_037130115.1 Methylococcaceae bacterium | reverse complement strand
GCTCTTGCTAGCAGGTCTTTGATTTCCTGCCATTCATTATCGATCCGCACTTTAATCTGCATCATTTCGTTAAAGCGGTCGACACTTAAATACAGTTTATCGCTGATAAAATATTTCACATCCTCACGCGTGCGTTGCTGGTAAAGCTCGGTAATATTTTCCACCAATGGCAGGGTAGCAAAATAATCAGTAAGCGAACTGAGACCTAAAGCTGTATTGAGGTTGGTGTCGAAATCTCTGAGATTGCTGCTATTCAACGCGAAACCGGGGCCTGCACGTTTTATACCCGCTTCAGTCAACACGCCATTAATGATTTCCCAATCGGCATCAGCAGCAGAACCTCGATTATTTTTAAACTTGATTAAGCTGCGTAATTCATCCAACTCCAAATACAAACCACTCTCTACAAACTGCACCAGCGTTTGCAATTGCGTTAGAAATTCGAAAGTTACGACGGTATTTTTAGGTGGAAATACGGCTAAGGAATGGCCAGGCAAAGGTTCGCCTAGCGCCATTTTTAACATCTCCATGACGGCATCGTTTTGGGTGCCGGAATAGTGTTCCCTGGCTTCACGAATACCGATGACTTGCTTGTTGACAAAAACAGAACTTAAACGGGCAATTTTGGCGCTATTGACTAGTAAATCGGTATCGGTCTGATAAACCAGCTCTTTATTGATACTGTCTTTACCGGCTGACAGCAGCGTGCCTTTGGGCAATAAGACGCTGTTTATTTGGGTGGCCGCTGCAATCAGCACATTAACGCAATCGGGTTGCGGTGGTTTGAGATTAAAATTTAAAACCTGCCGATAATAAAAATCCAGATGCCTTGCGGTCAGTTGATTAAGTTGCGCTTGGGTGTTTTTTAGCAACTGCAAAAAGGTTAAATACAAAACAAAGTGCGGACGGCGCAGATTGGAATCGTTGTCAGCAAAATTGTCCGGCTGTTCGATAAAGTCGGCTATTTGCTGTAACCAGGCATCAAAGTCTTTCCCAGTTAAGTTTTCTGGATTTAACAAGCCTTGCCAATCGCCCGATACTACATTGTCATCACCAAAATAATTCAGTTCTTTGGCAAAGGCGTTAAAAAGTGCTAACTGATCTTTTATGCTGTGCTCATCAAGCGCCACGTAATCGACTTGCAATGCCGTCAAAGTACGCTGTTCTTGACTGGTGCCGTCACGCTCGGAACTGGACAGGGGCGTAAACTTAATCATGGTAATATTAACTCCCTTTAATTAACATGTTGCTGGCCATAAACATCCCGTTGCCTGAATATTGGGGTGTGGCATCAGGAATAGGGCCACCAGGCCCCGGTGGCGGTTGTTGTGCGGGGGTTTGTACTGAAAATTTAGCCGTAAATTGACTGCCTTTAAGCAACATGGCCTTTCCACCCGTTTTTGTTTTTGTAGCTTTTTGATCACCGGCCAGTGCAGAAATTTCTAAGGTACCCACCCCAGGAATACAATATTGCGGGGTCGTATAAGTACAGCCGGGCACGGATACTTTTTTCTCATCCCCGTCTACGCAGATTTTTTTGCTTTTAATGGTCGCAGGCCCAGAGCCTTTTAAGGTGCCGGGTTGCACGACGACGATGGCCGCACCAAAATTAGGCATAAACTGGGCTATATCGCCGTCAATCAGGATTGAATCAAGCATTGGCGTAACTCGCTTCGTTTAAATAAAACGGATAAACCATATTAAAGCGTGAATTGGTGCTGCGCACCGTGTAATCAAGCGTAATCATCAGCAAGCCTGCAACGGTATCACTTTCATCAACGTCTACATTGTTAAGGGCAATGCGGGTTTCGTAATACAACACGGCATCGCTGATCAAGGTGGTTATATGATTAATCAAACTTTGGCTGATTTCTTCAAACATAAATTGTTGTAAATCACAGCCGAAGTCGTCACGCATGAGGCGTTCGCCCTGAGCCGTATTTAATAGAATCTGCAAGCTTTGCTGAATATCTTCTTGTTCAGAAACTTGCTGCACATCGCGTCCGTTTTGCCCAAATTGAGGCGGAAAGCCCCAGCCTTTACCCAAAAAAGAAGCGTGTGCCTGAGTCATGTTGCTTATTCCTCTACAAGTTCTGCTAATTCAGCGGGTTCAGTAGGCGCTTGTAACTGCTGCGCGGCCTGTTGCTGAATTTTACCAATCAGTCCATAGACCTTTACAAAAGGCAGGGTGCCCAAGCCTTCTAAAAGCAGGTTAATTTCTTCAGTAGAGAGTTGTAAGCTTATTTCTTTATCCATGATCGGTACCTTGTTGGTTAAGTCATTGTAATTATTAAGCCCAGCCTAAGTTGTTAGCCAACTTGATGGGGACGACACGGGGCAGACCTGGCCGGTCTAACTAGCGTTATTTAATATCAACTTTGGCCCCTTTAATTTCGATATTGCCGCTGGCGGTTATTTTAAAATCTTTGGCACTGTTAAGCGTAATACCTTTTTCATCCATTAAAATGCTGTTGCCATGCTGGTCTTTGAGTTCAATTTTTTTTCCGTCGTCATCTAGGGTAATGCTGTTTTTCCCCGGCGTTTCAAGGTAAACAATGGCTTTGTCATCATCAAAACCAATCACCAAACCTTTTTTACTGGCGAGACCTTTGCCGATATTTTTAGCATCAGGCGAGCCAAAACGTGCTGGCGCGGTGTTTTTAGAACCGTATAACGCACCTAAGATAATAGCTAGCCTTGGGTCGTCATTGATAAAGCCGACAATGACTTCATCATCCGCTTCCGGCCTGAAAAAATAGCCGCGCCCTTTACCGGCATCCGGTGCAGCAAGACGCGCCCACACCGTGTTCGCCTCGTCTTTTAGGGTCGGTAATTTAATTTTTACGCGCAGTTCCTTATCCGGATCGTCTTCAAAAGCCAAGACGATACCGATGTGCAAGCCTGAAATGCCGGGCAATAGACCGGATGCCGCCGGACTTTGCGCCCCATGGCCGCGTAACAGCCATTGGTCAGCCAGTCCAAACTGAATATCAGTCATCCAGGTGCCTGCCGTAACACGCTGACCAATACCGGTAATCAGCGCCTTGCCGTTAAAACGTTTGCCGATACCTTTAATTTCAAGTGTGTCCAATAAGCTAATATCGCTACGACCCAAAACCGACAGCGTTCCGCGAATTAAACTTAATTGGCTTCTGGCCAGTTTGCCGGTAGTCCAGGCGGTTAATTCAGCTTGGGTTAATTGCGCTGAGGTGGCTAAGGCATAGTCTTTAGCGCCTAAACTATCTGCCAATGTCGAGCTGCTTAAATTACCTGGCGACAAGTGTAGATTGTCCGATTTGTCGATGGTGATGTTTTGCTGGTTTTTAGCATCCCAAGCCGTGCCGGAAATTTTCTGATACTGACCTTCGGCACTGGCTTCAATGTCGAAGTTATATACTTCATCAATCCCGTATTCGATCGTGACGTTGGGTGTACCGGGAGCGGCTATCAGTTGAGCCGACACCTCGCCGCTTTGCACCGTCAGCAACAAACCATTACTTTCTGCACGCGATAAAATAAAATCCCAATCGCTACAGGCATATTGCACCATTTCAGCATGTTCCGGCTCAGTGCTGGCCATCGTTTTGGCTGTCAACTTATGCAAGCCAATGATTTTTTCAAGGATTGCGCTGTCGGTCATTTTGGTAAATACGCAGTGATTTTGACCTTGCGTCATCGCAACGGCTTTATCTTTTAAAACCACCGTTAAAGTTGAACTGGTATTTTCAACACAAATGGCTTGTTTAACCACGATGCCTTTAAAAACAGTTTTTTCTGAAGCGGGTTTATCTTCGTAACGCAGTTTGATTTCAATGGCTTTGCCCGGCTCAAACACAGCGGTGTCACTGATGGCAAACTCACGGATAGCGGCATCACCATCGATATAAACCAATTCTGCATACGGAATTCGATTAACCTCATGATGGATCTGCACAGACAATAACTGATAAGTCATATCTATGGCTTGATCACTGCTTAAAATTGTTACCGTAACGACACTCATAATTGCAAAGGCGGGAAAAACAAGCGTTGTCCGGGACTTAAGTTTCTAAAATCATCCAATTGGTTTTGCTCGGCTATCCATAAATAATGGCTGGCCGACCCATAAATTTCTTTGCTTAACAACGGCAAGGTATCGCTTTCTTTAACAATCCGGCTGTGCGTTAAGTCAGGCGAGCTTTTCGCCTCAACAGACATTTGTTTTTTTGCTTCCTGATCGGCCAGCAATTTGATGTCTAATTCGGCGCGTAACGGCGTACCATCGGGATTAAAGCTGGTATAGTTGATGTCGATGGTAGAGAGGCGGCACGAAAAAATCAGACTCCCCCAACTGACCACCAGATAATTCGGCTCATGGATTTTGCCATTCATCTTAAAACTGATGTCCAGCAATTGTTTAATTCGCTCGGCAACGGTTTTGTCATTGCCCATCAGCTTGTTTGCCAGTGTTACCACACCTAGTTCGTGGCTGCCTGTACCATCCAGTAACAGTTTAAATGACAACGCCGATGGTTTGCTGCGGGCATAATCAACTTTTTGATTGGTTGAATTCATGCCCATATTTTTACTGTATTCAATGGCATAGCTCTGGCTAAAGGACTCAGGATTAAACATCGCCTTAAAAGCTTGTCCGACCTGAGTCACCCGTTTTTTGTCCTGATAAGCGGTGATGGTCAATTTTTCAAGTTTGAATGGATTTTTTAATGCCATCTAGCGCTCCTGTTTTCTTTGCAGAACTTTTAATACTTGCTTAACACATTCTGCAACAATCGCTTGCGTATCTTGCTGTTGATACGGTTCAGAATCGCTATGCCGTGCAGTGTTTGGCTCGTCTTTAACGACAGCCCTGATAATCAATTCACGAATTTCTACTGGCATCATTTATAACCTGATAGGCTGCATACGTTGATAGGCCAATTCCATGGTTTCAATGACCACTTGATTTTGATCGGCAACAAAATCAGAGACTGTCCACTTAACCGGATAAGCCGTCATAAACAACCAGCCACTAATCGGTAGTCCGGTTTCATCCAGCAACGTGACCAACACATTGGAGGGATTAAATTTGAATAAGGATAGTGTGGCATTAAATTCAGCCACTAATAATGATCCAACGGCCATCCCTCGCTCCAAGACCAAATTTTCATACTGCACTCGCTTGGGCAAACGATGCGTGTATAAATTTTGCCCGCCCTCGTTTAAGGGTTGCGTTTCAATAGTAGAACTTAGTCCGGAAACTTTACTAAAGCGTATATCCAATGGATTGGGAACGACACCGCCCATGAAAAAAAATACGCCATAGCGAAACCCTAATGGGGGGCCGGCACGAAAAGCTTGTAGAACATCGCCAGGATAATTCATGTTAATCAATCCAAAGGTTTAAGCGGGGTTATAGTCGGTTTCCAAATCAGCGACGATTAATTCCATGCTGATAATGGCGACCTCATTACTGCTGGCAGTAAACGTGGGCGCTTCCAATTTGATGGGTAGCGCCTGCTTAAGCTTCCAACGCACGACGGGCAAACCTTTCTCGTCACACAGATCAATGACAATGTCGCGCTTGACGGTCTTTGACCAAGGCTCTAAATAACTTTTATTCAGCCATTTTTGTAAATAGCTGACATTTTGAGTCAAACCTTGTTTTAAGGTTACCTGGATCGGTTTGCGCATGCCGGGGATAATATGATCACCCATCAGAAAGCTCAAACCGTGCTTGTAAGTGACCGGTTCGTATTCCACTGCCAAACCGGAAACTTCAGAAAAGCCCAGGATAGTCGGCGAACTGCCATCCAATATGGTCACCCGATAATTGTAAACGGGTAAAGGATAGCTAGCCTTGATAGTCTCTGTGCTTTGCGACATTGCCGTTAAGCTTCTTCAATCACTAGGCCATCGGCCATTAAGGTCATGCTTTCTATGGCGGCATCATTGGATTTGGCTTCAAAGCTGGGTGCTTCAAGTTTGGTCGGGAAGGCATTAATAACTTTCCAGCTAATCACCGCCTCGCCTTTCTCATCGCACAAGCGTACATAAACATCTTTTTTCTCGATTTGGTTCAGCGTGATGGAGCTAATCCATTTATACAAAGTGGCAACGCTGGTGACACGTACCACGCCTTTTTTTAAGGTGATAGTGACCGGTTTTAGTTGTGCCGGCATATATAAAGTACGTGTACCGGCTACACCGCTGGCGGTTTGGCTTTCGATGTAAGTCGTGGTTTCGTATTCAATGGTTAAACCCGATACCTCGGTAAACGCAATAGGCACGCCGCCAATTTCAACTTTATAGTTGTAGACGGGCAAGGGATAAGATTTTTTTATATCGTCAGTAGTAAGTGCCATAACGGTGCTCCAGAAGGTTTAATAAGGTCAAGTGATTATTTATCGCGGTAAAGACGCCAATAATGCGTGTTTACGCTTCCTGCATTTTGTGTGAAAAACGCAAAATGATAAATTCGGCAGGGCGCACTGCCGCCACGCCTATCGAAACAATCATTTTTCCTTCCAGGATGTCTTGAGCGGTCATGGTTTTTCCTAAGCCCACACTGACAAAATAAGCAGATTCCGGCTTGGAACCCGCCAAAGCCCCTTGTTGCCATAAGCCATAAAGATAGCTTTCGATCATGGCTTTAACTTTTAACCAAGTCGTCGCATCATTGGGTTCAAACACGGCAAAGGACGACGCTTTGCGAGTGGATTCTTCAATGGTAATAAACAACCTCCGTACCGAGATATAACGCCATTCGTTATCGTTACCTGCCAGTGTGCGAGCGCCCCAGACTAAGGTGCCTTTGCCGGTAAAGCTGCGGATAGCGTTAATGGATTTTCCGGCTGTTGGGTCAATGTTCAACGAATCTTGTTCAGTATCCGAGATTTTAGAAACCGGTGCGATGACCGCATTTAAACTCACGTTGGCGGGTGCTTTCCAAACCCCACGGTCGCGGTCAACACTGGCATAAATCCCGGCAATGGCGCAACTGGGCGGTAAGGTGACACGTTGGTTAGCCAAGGCGGTTTTGATTTGGTTGTATTGTGCCGTGTTTGATGTCTTCAAATCTGAAAGCGTACCGGACGTTTGCGTGGTGGTGCTTGAGGTTAAAGGAGTTTGGGGGGTTTTTGCTACTATTGCGCTACCATCACCCTTTTTAATAACCTCAAATTCCTTAGCAGTATCGGAATTATTGCCTTTCCAACTATCCCAACTAGTAACCAGATCAGCAGCAGTAAGCTTAGATTTAGATATGATTTTAATTGCCAGACTTCCTGCCGTAATAGAAAACTCAGTTGCAGTGGTGGCATCGTCGGTAATAACGACTGTTGGCGTAGACTCAGTTCCAGTGTAAGAAACCGTTATGCCGGTATCACCTGTTGAAAAACTAAATGATGATGTGTTTTTTAGGATTGATGAACTGCTTACCGTAATGGCGGTTTCTTCATACTGATAATTGAGCGTGGTTTGCAAATAGGGATAATAAGCGGCGGCATAGCAAAGGTTATTAATACCAATTTTATCTCTAAATCCTTTTGTGTCTCCACCAGGAATGTCGACAATCAAAAAGCGGTCACCCAAATCTTTGCACTGCAATAAGGCGGTGTTACATAAGGTGTAATAATCAACCGCTTGCAGTGTTGAAACCGCATCAACTAATACAATCAAGGTCGGTTCATCTTCTTTTTTAAGGACTTTTAATGCATCCTGAAAATCTGCTACAGCTGGTGTTTTACTGTAATTGCCCACCGACAAAATATAACAACTTCCACCACCATTTTGAAAATACAGGCTAAGGCCGTAGTACATCAAGAATTTATTGCTATCGTCATCCTTGGTTTGGGTGATTGAATTATAGGCACCTACCGTAAAAGCACTGGGCTTGGCATAGCCAAACAAATTCACATAATCCAGCATCGTATCTATGCGCGTCGGTGTTAAAACCGGGCCTTTTTCAGTGTAGCCGATAAAAACCGGAATTGCGGTTGCCACCGGAGCCACGGAAGGTGCCAGAGTGGGAATTTCTTCAACGTATACGCCGGGAGTCTTGTAGTCAGTCGCCATGGTTTTAACCCTTGATTAATGTTGTGTCGGTAAGGTAGGTTACGATTTCATAAATCGCATCGGTTGGTTTTGAAGCAGTCTGAAGTTGAGTTTGATGTTGATAACGAGGACTGGGCAAGCAATCAAAAACAATGTGCCCGTCGAGTTTTAGCTGTAAATGTTGGGCGCCGGACTCACGACACGTTAACGTTTGCTCGCAAGCAAAACATACGATTGTCATGCCCGGATATTGCAGGGTAAGTTTAGCGTTTATGTGGTCTTTATCTGATAGGGTTTGAACTATCCACGTCGTTTTATCCGCCGTATCGACAATAAGCAATTGTTCGCTATTACCTGGATTTGTCACCACGTAGTAAACATATAAAACCGGCTTGGCAAAAAAACGAATTTCATCGGTTTCAGGCAACTTCTTGATGTTATTAAAGTCGCGTTGCACAGTTATGCTGAGCAGTGCTTCATCGGCATTGACGGCGGTCGAAACACCTTGTTCCGGATTAATGCCAAGACCTTTTTGATGGAGTTGCAGACCCGACGGATTAGACAATTCTAAACGCGAGTCAGTGTACAAGGCAAAATCATCGCGCTTTAATTTAAGGTCAAATGACCATTGACAATCATCTGCAAATTTAATCAATGGCTGTTCATTTTCGACCGGCACATAGACTGTAAAACCATAAGCGTCAGGCTTAACCCTACAGCGATGATTAGTTAGTAGTCTTGCAGTTTGGGGATCGGCAATGACGGAAAAGTCCGGGCAATTGCCACTATCATAAAAATTATGCTTTATTCTAATGATGATCAGCGGCAAATATTTCATAGCGGCTGCTGATTTAAAATAATTTCGCTAATTGGAGCAATCGGCATTTGCCCTTCATCAATAAAGGTCAGGGCTTTTACTTTGTAAACCAGTGAGGGTAAATAACTGCTGCGTAAAAGTCCCCATAACTCATTTTGCTGGGCTGTCGTTAAGGTATTAAGCTCCAGCACCAAATGATCGATAGACGGGCTAAGCTCAGGCACAATTTGCCTGTCTAAATAAGGCGTGGCCTGAAAATAACCCAGAATGAGTGAAAGGTAATGCAGGCTTTGTTCATAAGTCTTAAATTTGGCTACGAACAGAATATCAAGGTTGATGTTTATCGCGGGACTAACTTTACGCGTTGAGCCATCATCCGCAACCCTGACAAAATTATCAGCTTGACGATTGATGACGTCGCGTTCGATGTTAAACAATAGCAGCGATACCGCACCCAGTTTAAAGCTAACCGAGTCGGGCTTTTGGTCGCCATCGATAAAAACCACCTTGTCTTCACCGCCCTCTGCAAGTGCCAAGCCAGAGAGTGATTGTAAGTGCGAATTAAGGCATTTTTTTAGTAAAATCAATACGTCTGCAATCATGTCCGTAGGCTGCTCTCAATACTTATTTTGTAGTTGCTGTAATCTCATGCAAATAACATGCTTTCAATGGATAGTATCTGTCGGTACAGAAATTATTTATCTGAAAATGTATATAAGATTCATAAAATAAAATGAATAACCAACGCCCATAGTTGATGAGATAGTCGGCTATCGATTCAAATTGGAAGAGACTGTAACACAAAGAAGTCGTATTTATATATTTATATTAAAAAATATAAAATAATATCGCCAATTTTTTGATTGGGTATTTTTACAGGGTTCTCACCATAAACAATTACTATAAATAAAGTTATATTTGCCGTTTTCTCTATATTTCAGCATTAAATTTTTGGCGAAGGTATTGACTAAGGAATGCGTATAAAATAACTTGGGCAGCTTGCTCCCTTTCCCGCCGGGCGAAGGTTGGGTGAGGGGATATAAAGGGTCAAGTTATTTCATGCACGCTCCCAGGTTGCAATTATTTCTTTAAAAATACAACCTAAGCTACTGTTTTTAAATTAATAATAATTTATTCAGAAAATCATAAGCATTATCTAATACAAGGCAACGTGTAATCCCTCCCTTTGAAACAAGGGTGGGGATTTATCGTCTATCAATTTAACACGGGACAGATCTCGCAGGTCTAAATTCGGTATTTTTGTCCCGGCTAAAGTGGGTAGCCGATTTATCTAATAAAATCTTCCCCAACCCATTTTTTTAAATATGGAAACTAAATAATTACCTTATTTTTCAACCAACTTTGTAAATTTTTGAACTTTTTTATTTAGCAATTAAATAATTTGATACAATTTGATACAATTAATAAATTGCTTATGAGTTAATAGTTATGGTAGTTTGTTAAGCATTTAAATATTGTAATTACATTATGATTAATAGTGTTGTTGGCAATATATACAATTTAAATAATGACTCTTAAAACAAGGTTTAGTTGAGAAAGAATATGAGTGGGTATGTTGACTTCGATTTACGAAAGCAAATTTATTTAGAGAGTAAATCAATGGCCGGATACGCTATGGCTAAAGGCATGCTAGTCCCCGCTACTGCTATTAAAAATATAGAAGCTTTTGAAGGTCTCGGTTTTACTGAAGAGAGTGAAAGTGATTTTTTAAAGACACAAAGAAAAATAGATATTACTGCGCTGGTAGAAACGCATGATTTATTAGCGCGTCTTATTGAACCGGCCCTCCCTTTAACGATATTGTTTCTTAATAGAGAACTGGCTACTGGATCATGGCTCAAGTTTTTGGGAGCAGTTCCTTTAGTGCGTCAACTAATGGCATCTGCACTTATCTTCTTATTTATATTTGTGGCGTTGATGTCCTCACCCTTAATAAATTTGGAGTCATTAGCGGCAGATGTTTTATCCGCCGATGGTATCGAACAAGGTGCGAGGTTGATTTTTTATATAGGATCAGCGGGGTTAGGTGCATCATTTGCAGGTTTATATAAGGCGAATCATTACATTTCGAACGGTACATTTGACCCAAGCTATCAATCCTCTTATTGGATACGCTTTATGCTGGGTCTTATTGCAGGATTGTTGTTAGCTATTTTGATTTCAGAAGACTCCATTGAAACGGGCAAGGTATTATCTAAGGGCGTTATTAGACCTTTGTTGGCTATTTTAGGGGGGTTTTCTGCGGATTTACTTTATACCTTTCTTAATCGTACGCTAGAGATGTTTAAGTCTTTGTTTTTAAACGGCACACAAAACATACTGGATGCGAAAGCTATTGAAGCCAAAGCAAAACTGGCAAGTTTAGAAATTGATGGACGTAACCAATTAGCGCAAAGCTTGATAAAGATGCAGCAACAAATCGGCACCGATGCCTCGCCTGAAGAGATAAAACAACGGATTCATGATGTCTTGCAAGACTTAATGAAACCTAAATAAAGATGAATTAGCGTTAAGGAATGATTGATGTTTTGGATTTATGATATACCCTCTTGGGCATTGGGCTTTGTAATTGTTGGATCGCTACTGTTATGCTCTTGCATAGGTCTGATCATATCCAGGGATTGGATTTACCGATATTTTAAAATCACGCATGACACACTTGATTCTATCAATGGTTTTTTTTCTGCGATGGGTATGTTGTATGGCTTATTGATGGGTCTTGTCGCGGTATCAGCCTGGGAAAATTACCAAAATGTCGGTAGCATTGTCGATATAGAAGCGACCGTTATTGCACAATTATATTGTGATGTCAGTACTTTACAGGAGCCGAGCAAAACCCGGTTACAAAACGATTTACAAGACTATTTGCATTATATCATCGATGTTAATTGGCCAGCCCATAGAAAGGGTATTATCAAGCGAGGTGGTCAACTCATTCTTACTCGCTTTATAAAGACGGCAACAACTTATCAGCCCGCTAATGCACAGCAACAGATTATTTCGGCGGAGGTCTTTACGGCTTACAATAGTCTTATTGATGCACGTAGAGCACGGCTTCAGGCCATTGATACCGGGCTGCCAGCTCAACTCTGGGTTGTTATCATCATTGGCGGCGGGATAATGGTGTTAATGTCGTATTTTATCTACATGCCCTCTTTGCGTACTCATGTATTAATGACCGCTGTTTTCTCTACCTTATTAGGTTTAATGATATTTCTTATAGCGTCACTTGATCATCCTTTTCGAGGTGAAGTCAGCGTGTCCTCAGATGCCTATAAAGCAGTTTTGGATAATGTAAAGGATTTTGATCCAGGCTATGTTACTACTATTGTTTCCAACAGCCCGGCTAAATAAAGCGACTACCAACTAACGCGGGGCATAGTCGAGACTTAACCATTCGTCCTGAGAGCCTGTCGAAGGGTGAGCGGTTAAGTCGTTCATGGTTCGACAAGGCTCTCCCCACGAACGGCTTAACATCAAACTGCCCCGTCTTAGTGGGTAGTCGCGCGTATCCCGTTTAACCATACGATAGATAATAGATAACTCATTTAGGAGATAGATAATGTTGCTGAAAATAGGCTCAACTGGCGAAGATGTAAAAAAAGTGCAGGAAAAATTAGGGCTTAAGGCAGATGGCATATTCGGATCCGGCACAGAAAAAGCGGTAAAGAATTGGCAAGCGACCCATGGCTTGAGCGCAGACGGTATAGTAGGTTCCGGCACACGGGGAAAAATGTTTGCTGATGCGCCCGCTAGTTCAGCATCGGCATCCGTTGATGTGTTGAAATTAGGCGCATTAGCCGGCCACATTCCTGAACCGGTGATCAGTCAGATCCCTGATTGCGCGATAACATTTAATATTAACTCGTCGTTGCGTTTAGCGCATTTTTTAGCACAATGCAGTCATGAAAGCGGTGGCTTTAAAGTAACACAAGAAAATTTAAATTATTCAGCCGATGGCTTGAAAAAAACATTTCCTAAATACTTTCCCGACAATTTAGCCGATAGTTATGCCAAGCAACCGGAAAAAATCGCCTCGCGGGTTTACGCCAGTAGAATGGGTAACGGCGATGAGGCCAGTAAAACGGGTTATAAATACCGAGGGCGCGGTTTTATTCAGTTGACCGGTCATGATAACTACGGCGCATTTAATAAATCTGTAGACGATGATATTTTGAATAATCCTGACTTGGTTTCAGAAAAACATGCTTTATTTTCGGCAGCCTGGTTTTGGAATTCACGGTCGCTCAATACTTTGGCAGATAAAGGGGCTAACGATTCAGTCGTTACCGACATCACCAAAAAAGTGAATGGCGGGACCCTCGGCTTAGATGATCGGATTGCACATTTTAAAGAGTTTTATGCTTTGTTAGCCTGAAAGCATTCGCTATGTATCATCACGCACAGGTACTGATCGGATTGGTTTACTTGCTTTCATTGCCGGCTATTGCGGCTGGTTCACATTGTAGCGAACAAGAGCAGACTGTTTTTTCGTGCTCGCTCGGAAAAAAGATTGTTTCTGTGTGCGCCTCAAAAGATATTTCACCGACGAGCGGTTATTTGCAATATCGATTCGGCAAACAAGCGGTGCCTGAGCTGATATTTCCGGCATCAACCGAACCGGCTTTCCCCAGGACTGATATTCAAGCACGAATTTTGATGTTTTCAGGCGGTGGTGGCAGTTATTTGCGCTTTATCAATGGCCGTTATAACTATATTGTCTATACCGCCATCGGTAAGGGATGGGGAGCTAAGGATGGTATTTCGGTTGAAAAAGATGGCAAAGTAGTGGCTAACTTACTATGCAGGAATGTTCCTGTTTCAATGCTGAGTGAGGCTTTTTTTACCCGCGCCGGTTTAGCCACCGATCAAACCGAGTTTGAATTGCCGCAATAAAGGCTGCCAACTAAAACGGGATAGTGGGTAGCGAGATGATTTGTCAGTGCCCAAAAATCCGTCAGGATCGGATGGGATAAATGAATCCCTTTGTTCAGCCATGTAAACACCATCTCTCCAAATCAATCGCAAGTGGATAATTACCCGGGTCAAGGTAAGGATTCGTGCTAAAAATGGGCAATAGTAGCTAAGTTTATGTGATTTCTGCATCTATGATGCAAAACAATCATGTTTAGCCTGTCGGAAAACAGATGTTTTCCGGTGGGTTAAATAAAATGCCACTATTGCCGCTCAAATCGTCTTTAAAATTGTACGTAAAGCAGTGTCGCAATGGTGTGTCATACGGAAACTACGGGTTATGGGTTTTTCACGCATGATTTTATTTACTATTGCCCAAAATTGCACGAATCCTTACGGTCACCCAGACAGATTGCTGATTTCATTTTTAACCTTATGACTTACCCCTTAATCAAGCCCTCTAAAGCCGTCTGTCGCTGGCTAACATCCTGTTGTCGTATCGCCATGGCCAAAGCTTTTCGGGTACCTACAAAGACCGCTAACGTTTTGGCTCTCGTTAATCCCGTATAAATAAGGTTACGGTAAAGCATCTTAAAATGTTGACTAAGGACAGGAATAATAACTGCTTTAAATTCGCTGCCCTGAGATTTATGAATGGTAATCGCATAAGCCAAATCGAGTTCCATAATATCTTCTTTCTTATAGTGCACTATTCTGTGATCCGGATAAAAAGTCACCACAGCCGTCAGTTCCCCGTTATCTATCGTCACGATTTTGCCAATATCGCCATTGAAGACATTCAGATCGTAATTGTTACGCCGGTGAATCACCCGATCTCCTTCTCTGAATATCCGTTCCCCCACTTTCAATTGGCACTTGTTTTCTGCGGGTGGGTTGGCTTGTGCTTGAATCACCTTGTTGAGATTGGCAGAACCCAGACTGCCACGGGTCATCGGCGTTAATATCTGAATTTCGGTATCCTGCCCGTGGTATTTGGGGATCCATTCAAGATAGAGCTTAACCACACTGTCAACGGCAGACAAGCCATAATGCAGTGAAGACCAGGGATGTATTTTCTTGACCACCGCTTTCAGCGCATCAACCTGAGCTTCAGTTTGGGTTAATTGCGCAATAGCCACATGTTTGAATTTATCAGGAACCACGAATTCCACTTCATAAGCGGATTTGATAGGCTCTTCTATTCTGAACTCGAAGGGTGACGGCGTGGACTGATCGGCGACCAGGTTCTCCAGTTCCTGTGTTTGCCAGTCAAAATGCCGTTTCACGCGGCTTATAAAGCCCAGCTGTTCTTGCGTCGCCTCGTCCGAATCAATAAACAAACAATCCGCACCTGTTTTCCAGAGCTCAGGATTTTTAAACGGCGAGCCAATCGCTGGCGTTTGTCCTTGATTGATCTGATGCGCGTATTGGATGATCAAGGAGGCTTGCGCCTGGCGAAACACCTGGGTCAATCGAAAACAGGGGATAACAGCGGAAGCAATCATGTCCTTAAGGACATTGCCGGCACCAACAGCGGGTAATTGATCCGGGTCGCCGATAAACAGCACCTGACAGGTCGGGGGTACCGCTTTTAATAAGGACGCTGTTAAGCTGATATCCAACATCGAGCATTCATCAACAATCAAAAAATCGGCTGTTAACTGGGTGTTTTCATTCATCTGGAACTCACCGCCTTTCCATACCAGCAGCCGATGAATGGTTTTAGCGTCCCTGCCAATCACCTCGCCCATCCGCTGCGCGGCACGGCCAGTAGGTGCTGCCAGTAAAACGGTCTTGCTCATGGCCTCCAGCAGACGGACGATCACTAAGGTTGTCGTGGTTTTGCCGCAGCCGGGACCGCCCGTCAGTATTGAAAATCGGTGTTGCACCACGCCGTTAACGGCATGGGTTTGTTCATCACTTAACGCGATGTGTTTACGCTGACAATAGGCAGTGACCCAGTTCGCAATTCTGTCCGGCTCACTGGCAACAGGACCCTTCATTCCTCTTAATATAGTGGCCACAGCGGTTTCATCATAAAAAAGGGTTTTTGAGTAATAGCCGATAGTTTCCACATTAGCGTTGGTCAGTCGTCGGCTACGCAGTTGTCCCGCTTGTTGCATTAAGTCCAGATACGTTGTCAGCCGTTCACCCAGGTTTATGTCAATGAGTTCAATGATACCGGCATTAATCTGTGGCTCAGTCAGATAACAATGGCCTTGCTCACGACTGGCGGCCAACACGTGTTTGATCGCAGCCAGCAGACGGGGTTGGGAGTCTTCCGCCAAGCCAATACTGAGTGCCACTTTATCCGCCGAGAAAAAGCCAATCCCGTAAAAATCAGTCGCCAACCGGTAAGGATCGTCGGTGACCATCGCGATCGCTTTATCGCCATAGTCCTTATAAATGCGCACCGCAAACAGGGTGCTGATGCCGTGGCCCTGAAGAAACAGCATCACTTCTCTGACCGCGCGGTGTTCAGTCCACGCCTGTTCAATCAGGTTTAGTTTCTTGTGGGCGATGCCGGGAACTTCGGTTAAGCGGTGAATGGCCGTTTCAAAGATAGCCAGGGTTTCTTTCTGAAAATACTGAACAATCTGCTTGGCCGTTTGCGGGCCCACCCCCTTAATAAGACCGGAACCCAGATATTTTTCAATAGCTGCCGTCGTTGCCGGCTTTTTTTCCACTGCTTCAGCGGCTTTGAATTGACGCCCGTATTTATGATCAACGGTCCAGGCACCACGAAATTCCATGGTGGCACCGGCAAAGACTTTGGTTTGATGGACTGTGACCGTTTCTTGTTGCTGTGATTGAAAAGGTTGCACACGCAATACCGACCAGCCCGTCGTGGCGTTGTGATACGTCACCCGGTTGACAATACCGGTCAAAGTTTCGCTAAGGGTAGGCATCGACGACATCTTAATGCGCGTAACTCATGAATGACTATCGGGCAATAGCGACGAAAACTGGGGCATGTCCGTATTGTGAGGCCTGGATGAACTGACATCAGGCAAGCCTTGCAGATAAATCACGTCCGTTTTGTAATTAACATAGGACTGGAAGATATATTCATGCCAATAATTATCTGACAAGCCATATTTCAGTAGATTTTCCAGGGAGTTTGCCGTTGTCCTGGTTTTCTTGGCGCTAATCGTGCGCTTAAGATACGCTTCCCAAGCGGACTTATCGGGACTAAGCAATACATAGGGTGTCGTGAAGATAACACTATAATCAAAGGACTCTAAAACAGGGGGTAAAACTCTGGCCAGCCACAGTTCACCGGGCTGGGTTCCCTTATAACCCGCCGGACAGAAACAGGGAATGACGGTATGGCCGGTCAGCTCTTTTAATAAAACATGGTTACCCTGACGTCCCATAAATTCATAAATACCCAGGCGCGAGTCTTGCATCACCTGCATGACACCGACCATGGTTGGGTGTAAACCTAACGGCTTGGCCAGATCAATAATAATCGTGGCGAGCGTTTCTTTATCGAGTCCGATACTCATATCAAACAATAACCAACAGCTAAAATAGCTTTTCGTGAGTGGACTCATCGGCGGACTGCTTGGAACATACGCATCATCAGCCGCTTCAACTGTATTAAAGAAACGACTCAAGGCCGGTTCAGGAATAGCTTGTAAAGCTTCTACCAGTATCGATAGTAAGTTTTGGGTATGAATATAAATGGCATGTAACGGATCATAGCCCGCGTTAAAGGCCGCTTCTGCGGTGATGACTTGCTTGAACAGGTCTTCCGTTGCGGTTTTTTGCTGTCGATACGCCTTGAGATCAATAACGTTGTTGACCGTGGACTTGTTGAGTCGTTTTAATACTTTAGCGGCTATTTTTCTCATGGCTTACTTTACGTGACTGAGGATAAATAGACAAGGACTGAAAA